>JBILYM010000115.1:0-6876 GCA_044377725.1 Phycisphaerales bacterium | reverse complement strand
TGGTCACGACGCTGCCGCGATCAATGACCAGGGCGCCCATGACGACTGGCAAGTAGATCAGGCTTGCCAAGAACAGACGCCGGGCGCGCGCATCGCTCCTTTCAAGCAGGAAACGCAGCGAAAGCCACGCAAGCCAAAGACCGGCGGCGAAGGCCACCGCTGCATAGCCAAAGCCAGCAATGCCGGACATGGTGCCGAGGAGTGACACCGGTACCAACATCAAACTCGAGAGGAGGCACGCTTGGCCAGTCGCGGTGCCATCCGGATCACGCGACGGCAACATCACGAACCCGCCCGCCGTGTAGTCCGCGCGGTACAGCCACGCGAGGGCTAAGAAATGCGGAATCTGCCAAACAAAGAGAATGGCAAAGAGTGCCCATGCTCCGGGCGCAATGCTTCCGGTAGCGGCCGTCCAGCCAATCACTGGTGGAATCGCTCCGGTGACTGCACCCACCAATGTATTGAGAGTCGTCCGCGGCTTGAGCGGCGTGTACAGCAACACGTAGAGCAGAATATTTACGCCAGCGAAGGCGGAAGCCATCAGGGTGGTGCCCATGGCAAGCACCGTGCACCCCGCATATCCAAGCAGCACTGCAACCACGAACACGGTGGTTCGGCGCGCATGACCAGCGGGCAACGGTCGATTGGCGGTCCGGCGCATCAGCCCATCGCGACGCATTTCGGCAACTTGGTTGAGCATGGCGGCGCTGGCGGCGGCCATGGCGGTGCCAATGCATGTCCACAGGAGGCGCATCCACCATCCTTGTGGATCAGTTGGCGCCACCACAAACCCGACAGCGGCAGTCAGCAGCACCAGCAGGCTCAGCCGGGCCTTGGACAACTGGCTCCAGATCACCGCATGGCTGGGTGTCGGAGCGGCATTGATAACCTCGACTCCCGTCATCGAGGGCGGCGGATTTCCCGGCGTGGCGGGAGCGGGTGCTGGAGTGATTGATGCGGGCATCGGATTCGATCCGCGGGGGGTCGAGATGAATAGCATAGGTGTCAACCTTCAATGGAGCCTTTCCGATGCACATGCTGATTGCGATTCAGGATTCCGCCGCTGCCGCCCTGACGTCCACCCCGGTGGTCACGCCCGCGCCGGCGGCGCCGCTCGGTATTTCTGCGTTAATTTTATTGATGGTCGTCGGTAGTGGATTTGTGATTGGGTGGTCGCGTTGGGTCCGGCCGATGAACTTGGCCATTGGCTTTGTGGTGACGGTTGCCATGTGGACGCTGAGTTACCTGGCGCTACTGCAGCCCGGATTTGTGGCGGGCGAGGCATTATTTGTGGGCGCACTGGCATGCGTGTTGTTGGGTGGATTCCTTGCAGGCCGATTCGCGCCTGGCCAGGCCAGCGGTCTGTCGGTTGGTTTAGTGTCAGCAACCATCAACCTCATGGTGGTCGGCGCCTTTCTGCGCGACGAGCAGGGCGGATCACCCGTCCGGCCCGCCGCCTACGTCGTCGGCCTCTTTGCCGCGAGCGCGCTGCTTGGTTTGATCGGCGAGCGGATCGGCAGTGCTCGATCATCGGCGCGGCGGCTACCGTCGCCTGTCACGCTCATGGGCATGGTTGCCACCGCCAATATTCTGGTGATGATTGTGATTGGTGGGCTCGTCACCGGCTACGAAGCCGGGCTAGCGGTGCCGGACTGGCCGAACAGTTTCGGCCACAACATGCTGCTCTATCCCGTCAGTGAAATGAAGGGCGGCATCTTCTATGAGCACGCACATCGTCTCTTTGGAATGCTCGTTGGAGCTACCGTGCTTGCCTACGCCACCACGGTCTGGCGCAGCGGTGCGAGCACGTTTGCCCGTACGGCAGTGACCATTCTCTTGACGTTAGTGATCTGCCAAGGAATCTTGGGTGGTTTGCGCGTGACCGGCACAGTGACTTCAAGCATGAATGCGACGGATCTGTCCCCGAGCACCACGCTCGCCATTGTGCACGGCATGCTGGGTCAGTTTGTCTTTGCATTGGCATTGGTGTCGGCATTTGCGGTGAGCAGTGCATGGGAGCGAGTGCGCGTGGCAGTGCCCGGCGCCAGCACCATGAGGCTGCTGACGGGCTTGGCATTCGTGGCCATCACCATGCAACTCTTTCTCGGAGCGGCCATGCGGCACCTGCAGATACCTCCGACTGGTGACGAAGGTGCTCAACTTCCCAAGTGGGCGCTGCATGGTCATGTGACCATGGCAGTGATCGCCTTTGTACTTGTGCTTGTGGCAGCCATTCGCTGCGGGCGCACCGTTGAAGCTCCGCCATTGCGGCGTGTGGGAAAGGCAGCAATGCACACGGTGGGACTGCAGGTTGCCCTCGGCATTGCGGCTCTCGCGGCCGTATTGCTGCGCAGGGGTGAGATGGTTCCGGTCTGGGAAGTAGCAGCAACCACCGCGCACCAAGCATTGGGCGCTGTTCTGATTGCCGAAGTCGCCGCTATGGCGGTACTGGCACGACGAACAATTACTGCGACTGCGTCACCGGCTTGAGCACTTCTTCAAGCGCCAACAGTGCGTACAACGTGACTAGGTCTGGTTGACCCTCTTGCCAGCGATCGGCGCTATTGACCCAACTGCCATCAGCGCGTTGCGAGGCCAGTAGGGCATCGGTCATGTCATTGCGCCAATTGCGGGCACCGCTGTCTTTCCCAGGTGTTTCGGAGGCTTTTTCTGGCGTGCCCGCCTGGGCAGCATCGCTGATCACCGTCACGCTGATGGCGCCTGATGCGTTGAGCGCGCGCGCAGCGGCGTGCAGGTAGTAGTAGAGACCTTGTGAACCGAGTCCGGGATTCTCCGTGAATGTCCAGTGCGATCGAATCCAATCAAAGGCGGCGATGACGCGCGGGTCATTCGGAGCAAGTCCGGCATACAACAGGCTCTTGAAGCCAGCATAGGTCATGCTTCCGTAACTGCGAAGTGCGCGCGTCTCCGGCGGCATCTTCTCACCGTATCGACCCTCACCTGCCACTTCACTTGCGAAACTTTCGCCTCCATTGGCGGCTGTGTAAGTGAAGCCTCCATCACCGTTCCCATGTTGCGCCCATGATGCGTCATTGCTCTTGACATTCTGCGTGCGTTGCACGAACACCAAGGCACGTTGCACGGCCGGTTCATCGGTCGATACACCGGCATCGTGCAATGCATCAAGCATGAGTTGCGTATTGGAGAGGTCGGGGCGTCCGTGACTTCCGTATCCCGCACCACCAAACCAATCCGCATTCGGGCTAATTCCTTGGGACTGGTCCCACTGATTCTTGACAAGCCACGTTCGCACCGTTTCCATCTCCATGGCAAGCGCAGGATCTTGTTGCGCGGCAAGACCCATGAGAACCATGCTGGCCACATAGTTTGCCAATCCGCCGCCGAGGTCTGGCTGAAATGCACTCGCCACCTGCGTTCCGGCAGTGACAAACGCCAGGGCTTTACGTGCGTTTATGTCAGTTTTTGCCGGGAATCCAGCCTGCGCGAACGCCTTCAGTGCCAGTGCCGTCACTGCGTTTGGCACGGCGGTGGAGGGCTTACTTTGATCAGTCGCTTTCGCAGCCGTGTCTTCCATCCACCCGCCGTTGGGCCCTTGAGTGGAGCGCATGAACGCAAGACCTTTGCTGACCGCCGCCTTCGCTGCAGCGAACCGCGCCGCGTCCATCGGCACGTCTTGGGCACGATCCGCTATTCGCAGAATCACGGGCAGCGGTTGGATGACGCGTGAGGGAACGCTGGGTGCACCAAGCGTGGTGATCTTTTCGGCATTGACGCGCGCATCAGCCGGAATGGATGCGGGCGCAAGCACCGCCGCACGCACTGCCGCGGGAATGTCCTTGGGCGTTGCTTCAGTGACTGGCGTGGCTTGCAACTGTGGAACTGGCGCTTCAATCTTGAGATAGATGAGGAAGTCTGATTCGCGCGGTGTAGTAGCCGCTGGCTGCCCGGCCGGCACGGGCTTCTTCGGATCCGGTCCAACGCCAACGAAATGCAGCGGGGTCAAGACCATGCCCGCTGAATCAGCGCGAGCAGTCACGGCCACCCGCACCAAGAGTCCGTCTTCAGCGCCGGATTTCTGGTCCAACAACTTTGCATCAATACGCGGATCAGTACTTGTCACCGAATCAATGCGCACCCCGTTCGCGTGTTTGATCTCAACTTCAATGACTTTGGTTGCGCCGGGCGCCATGATGCCCACGTTCTCACGGTACTGTGCAAAGCCAAAATTTGCGCTTATTTTTGTGCATTCATGACGAACACGCATGTCAATCAGGCGTGCGTCGGCGCGATCAGTTTCAATAACCAGGTACTTCGGAACGCGCTCGCAGGGCAGGCTAGAGAAGTCGTAGCGCACGCGGTAGCTCTCGCGCGGGCCTTGCGCTGTTGGGTTGTAGTCCACAAACACTGGCGCTGCGCCACCGACCGACATGATGCGAAACGATTTTCCATCAATCGACTCCACAGTAATTTCGCCGGTGACATTTGCCTTGTTGTCAAACGCATTGATGAATGGTTCACGACGTTGCTTGCCATCAGCGCCGACACCCAGCTGGATACCGCGAACGGGATAAGTCACTTCCGCTTTGATGCTCAGTTCAACGAGCCCGGGTACTCCGTCAAACATCAGCACTACTTGCGCGGACTTTTCGCCGGTCGCGCCGCTGGTTCGCATGGAGAGCGGAACCTTCAATGTGCCGCCAGCAGGAATCTCCTTGCCGAGCATGTCAACGGTGGTGCACGTGCAACTGGGCACACTGCGAACGCACTTCACCGGACGATCAAGCGTATTCACAAGCGTTGCCTCAAACTTCACATCGGTCTGTGGCGCAACGAATCCAGCGTCAAGTGAGGCGGGTATTGCCTTGATGGGGCACAGCGCCATTTGCTCAGCGACCTGCCGAGCGCGATCTGCCAGTTGCTGCTGCTGCGGCGCGGCATGTGTCATCCGCGCACAGGCGATTGCCATGATGGTGGCTGCGCAGGGAAGAAAGCGGGGACAGGTGAGAAGGGCGGTGAATTTCATGGGGGTTTCCTCCCGTGCATCGTAGTTCGGCGCGTCCTACACTCGACCTCCATGCGCGCCATTGAAGTCCTCCGTCAAGGAACCCCCGTCGCACCAAATGTCCGCTTCACAGGTGGTCGATCCGAGTGCACTCCCGCGCCCGGCGAATTGCGGGTCCGCACCGAGGCTTCGGCGCTTAATCATCTGGACCTGTGGGTTGGCCGGGGCTTGCCAGGTATCGAAGTGCAGTGGCCGACCATCGGCGGATCCGACGGCGTTGGCATCGTTGACACCGTTGGCGCCGGCGTTGATGCGGCATGGGTTGGCAAGCGGGTGATTCTCAATGCGGCGGTCATGCGCACCGAGGCACCGCGCCCGGGGCACGCGCCGTCCGGCGAGGACATCTTCATGATCGGCGAGCATTGCCCTGGTACGCATGCGGAATACTTCGTTGCCCCGGCAACCAATGTCTTGGAAATCGGTGACATTGACCCGGTGCACGCGGCGGCGTTCGGCCTCACGCACCTCACGGCATGGCGCATGCTGGTAACGCGTGCGCGATTACAGGCAGGTATGACGGTGCTCATTCCCGGTATCGGTGGCGGCGTTGCCCTTGCCGCATTGGGAATTGCACGACACTTTGGGTGCACCACGATTGTGACCAGCCGTCATGCAGCAAAGTTGGAGCGCGCCAAGACGCTCGGCGCCAATTTCACTGTGCTCGACACCGGCGCTGATTGGTCGCGCGAAGTGCGCAAGGCAACCGCGGGACGCGGCGTTGATATTGTGGCGGAGAGCGTTGGCAAGGCCGTGCATTTGCCATGCATCAAGAGTTTGGCTCGTGGCGGCACGCTGGTCACTTGTGGATGCACCACTGGCGCCGATGGCACCACCGATCTTGCTCGCATCTTTTGGAACCAGCTCTCCATCATTGGGTCCACCATGGGTTCGATGGATGAGTTCCGCGGCGTCATTGCCCTGCTGCAAAGCGGGGCGCTCCGTGCCACCGTGGATGAGGTCTTTGAGCCTGCTGCGGCCGAAGCGGCGTATGCACGACTGGAGGCAGGCGAACAGTTTGGAAAGCTGGTGTTTAAGTGGTAAGTAAGGGAATATTCCCGCCGATAACAACAATTTGCACTTGATTTCAGATGCAGCATCCGGTGTGATTCGCCTTAATGTTTAACTCGCACGTCGGCGCCGTTCAATCCAGCAGTCAGATCGTTGCTTCGTCAGAGTCTTCAGAGGGAGGTACCGCGGTACTTCCTGAAGTTGCTCCTCCACAGCGCAAGCAGATGCCAGGATGGGCGGTACTTCTCCACAATGACGATGTCAGCGACTTTTCGCTGGTCACTCGCTCGGTGGTGGAGTTTGCGCGGCTCACCGTCAGTGATGCCGTGGAGCGAACCGTGGAGGCGCATCAGTCCGGGGTTGCACTGCTGATGGTTACCCATCGCGAGCGTGCCGAGCTCATTCAAGAGCAGTTTCAGACTCGCGGACTGACCGTCACCATCGAGCCTGCCGCCTAGTTCGCGGCGTATGATTCTGAGGTATTCCGGAACGGCTCTCGTTCCGCTGTCCCACAGGATTTAGCCTCGATATGCGACCCGCACTGATTGTCTCGATCGCCGTCACCTTGGTTGTTGCGTTGGTGGCGCTGTTCGCTGGAAAGGACATCTGGGCGTGGATAAATGTCGGAGGTCCGGAGGCCACCGTGGTTCGCATGGAACCAGCATCAGTGGGGGTGCTGGTGGAGACGGTTTCAGCTCCGGGAATCATTGAACCCAAGCGCAAGGTGGATGTGTCGGCGGAAGTATCGGCGCGCATTGTGGAATTGCCGCACCGCGAGGGTGAGCGCGTTCGCGCGGGCGACCTGATCATGCGTCTTGATGACC
>JBILYM010000114.1:0-6887 GCA_044377725.1 Phycisphaerales bacterium | reverse complement strand
TCGTTGGTTGCGTGGTGGTGATCAGCCATGATCGCTGGTTCCTTGACCGCGTGGCCACGCACATTCTGGCCTTTGAAGGCGACAGCAAGGTCTTCTTCTATAACGGCAATTACTCTGCGTACGAAGCGGATCGGCATCGTCGTATGGGGCTGGCTGCTGATGCTCCGCCGCGCCGACTGCAGTACCGAGCACTGTCACGCTGAATTTCGCCATGTCTACCGCCCGACTGATCGCCGGCATTCCTGCAGTGAACAAGAGCCTGTTTCACGCGGTTCGCTTTGCCGTTGGTGATCCGGCGGCATGCATTGACTTTCTGACGGACGGTAAGCCGGCGCATCGTTTGTTCATCGTGCGGGATATTGAGATGGGCCGCGCGCGACAGCACGCCCGGGCCGACGCGGTGTCATGTCCGCGCGACTTTGAACCAGCGGGTGGCTTGTCTGGCGACCGCGAAACTGCCACCGCGCAAGCCGTGGCGGAATGCCTGCGCCGTCAGCACATCACGCTGGTTGTTTCCGACCGCACGCTGCCACTGATCTTTGCCGATCACTTGCGCCAAGCTGGAATTGCGCTTGAGTACGACGCCGGCATGGGCGTACTTTCGCGCCGCGCCAAGGACGCGCAGGAAGTGGAATGGCTGCACAGCGCACAGCGTGCCACTGAAGACGCCATGCGAATGGCATGCGAGACCGTAGCGCGCGCAACCGCTGATGCGAACGGCGTGCTGCACCACCACGGCGAGCGCCTTTCGGCGGAACACCTGCGGTTCATGATTGACGTTCATCTCTTGAAGCTGGGGTTCAGCAATCCGCCGTCCATCGTCGCATGCGGCGCGCAGGGTGCGGATTGCCACGAGCACGGTCACGGTGATCTACGAACCGGTCAGCCGGTGATCGTGGACATCTTTCCGCGCTGCCAGAAGACCTTCTACAACGGCGACTGCACACGCACGGTGGTGCATGGCGATGTCCACCCGGAAGTCACGCGCATGCACAGCACCGTCTTGGAGGCGAAGCGCGCGGCGATTGCAGCGGTACGTACGGGCGTCACCGGTGAGGACGTGCATCGCGCCACGCTTGGCGTGATACATGCACACGGATTTGCAAGTGGTATGCCGCCCGCCGATGCATCTGACACGTGGTGTGGCATGACGCATGGCACGGGTCATGGAATTGGACTGGATGTTCATGAGCCGCCGCTCCTTGATTTCAAGGGGCCGGTTCTAGTAACGGGGGATGCGCTCACTGTGGAGCCGGGTTTGTACGGACGCGCCCACGGTGGGGTGCGCGTGGAAGACATGGTGATTGTTGGCGTCGATGGCGCAAGCAACCTCAACACGCTGTTTGAGGGGCTTTCTTGGCGTTGAACGAGGGCGCTGAACGAGGGCGCGGAACGAGGGCGCGGAACGAGGGTGCGGAACGAGGGCGCAGAATCAGGGCGCTACATGAGATCACTGAATACGCCGAATGAGAGCTGCCGCTGTCTGCGTCAGTCTTCGTCGCTCGCTTTTGTCTTCTTCCGGGTGATCCCAAGTTCGGCTTCGAGCTCCGGTCCGGCTGCCTCAACCTCAGCGTCCAGTTCATCCATGCGCGGCCGATTGCTACGCACAAATCCCTTGGCAGCTTGCTTGCAGAGTGTCTCAAGCGCTTGATGCAACTTCTCATGGTCTGGCACGGAGTCGAGCGCAGCCATCAGGAAATCAATCTGTCGATCAAGTTCTAGTCCGGTGTCAAGCATCTCAATGGCAGCGTCGCCAAGTTGTTCCATGGCTCCAACGAACCACTTGTGATCGGGCTTGTCCCAGTTCTTCGGCGGGTCGATGCGCGCACGAATGGTCATCTGTCCGATCGCCACCACCGGGCAGAGTTGAAGCATCGAAAGCGGTTCGCGACACATGACGGCCACAGGAATTTCGCGTCGCAGTGCGGCAAGCCGGAGTCGTCGTGCATCAGCACCGACGGTGGGGGGCTGCACTAAATAGCAGCCCGGAGCCAGCGGCATGTCTTCAGTGATGTCGGCCTGCAAGATGGTGATCTTCTTGTTGCCCAGCGCTTCTTGAATGCGTTGGCGGCGTGCCTCTTGCAGCGGCAGGATCACCCGCGCCAGCAGGCCAAAGTCTTCCTTGCTCCGTGAAATTTCCATGGCGCGGTGCGCCAGTCGCTCCGCCTCAAACCATTGCGATCGGCGTAGCGCCGTCTCAGCGCGCTCCATGATCTCGTCAACCATTTCGTGTCGCGGAGAGGCGTTCATTCGGGGAAGCATAGCCGCCGGGGGGGTGCTGGCGGAAGCGCAACAATCGGGGGCGCGCCGGTCAGTCCCGGCTGCTGCGACGGTCGTCAAGGCGCTGGGTTTCCAGGGATCGACCATGCACTCCGCGCGCTTGCGCATTCACGGCATTCACCAAGATCTCCACCGACCGTACCCCTGGGTACTTGGCCATGAGACCGCTGACCTTCTCGGCATGGCTGCCGCCTCGGTCGCGGAACAGGCGCTTGTACGCCTCCTTCATGGCTTCAATATCAGTCTCTGTGAAGCCGCGCCGCGCCATGGCGATGTGGTTGTGCCCGCGCACCTCGGCAGGATTTCCCTCCACGATCATAAAGGGAGGCACATCCATACTGACGCGCGCCATGGCTCCAACGAACGCGCACGTTCCAATCACCACAAAGTGATGGATGCCTGCTCCGCCACCCACATTGGCGTTGTCTTGCACTACCGAGTGCCCAGCCAGCATGACGTTGTTTGCAAGGATGCAACTGGTTCCCACAATGCAATCGTGTGCAACATGCACCGTGCCCATGATCAGGTTGTCGCTGCCAACCCGGGTCCAACCGCCGCCGTTCTCAGTGCCGCGGTGAATGGTGACGTGCTCGCGAATCTGATTGCGATCGCCGATTTCACACCAGCTCTTTTCGCCGGTGAACTTCTTGTCTTGCGGCGTACCGCCGATATAGGCAAACGGAAAGATGGTGTTCTGCCGGCCAATCCGTGTGTGTGATTCAACCACCACATTGTTCATGAGGACAGTGCCATCGCCAATGGAAACCTCTGGTCCGACGATGCACCACGGCCCGATTTCGGCGGTGGGCGCAATGCGGGCACTGGGGTCGATGATGGAGCTGCTATGAATCGGCATGTGAGTGGGGTGATGATGGTTTACTGGAAATCCTGGTCAACCATCATGAAGCGAATTTCTGCCTCGGCTGCCACCTTCTCGCCGACGAGGGCGCGCGCTTTCACGGCTGCACTGCGGCTGGTAGCGCGCATTGTTTCTACTTCCAGCACAAGTTGGTCGCCTGGAGTGACCGCCTTGCGTAGTTTCACCTTGTCAAGTGAAAGAAGCACGGCCACTTTGCCGGTGTGCTCCAAGGTCTGGCTCAAGAGCAGGCCGCCCATTTGCGCAAGCGCTTCCACGATCAACACGCCAGGCATGATGGGGGTGCCTGGGTAGTGACCTTGGAAGAAGGGCTCGTTGATGGTGACATTTTTGACACCGATGGCGCGGCGCCCCGGCTCAAGTTCCAGCACGCGGTCAACCAACAGCATCGGGAAGCGGTGCGGCATGAGGCGACCGATGGCACGGGCGTCCATGGCGCGACCTTCGATCAGTTTGCGAGACTGTCGCTCCCGTTGCACGATCCTCAGCAGTTTCATGCCAAGCTGGCGGTTCAATCCGTGGCCGGAACGGTTGGCAACCACCTGGCACTCCACAATGGTGCCCACCAGCGCAAGATCTCCGATGGCGTCCAGCATCTTGTGACGCACTGGTTCATCGGGGAAGCGATATTCATTCTGAATGGGGCCTTCGTCGCCGATGACTAAGACATCGCGCGGCGTGAGGTGGCGGCACAGGCCTGCTTGCCAGAGGGCTTCGGCTTCTTCCTTCAAGGAGAACGTGCGCGCTGGAGCCACTTCAGCAACGTAATCATCACGCGCTGGATCAAAGCTCCACGCCTGATGCGGAATGCGCGTGGCATTGGCGCCGTAGTCCAGGTCGTACATCAGCCGCATGCCGCCGGGGCTATCAGCAGGGATAGCCGCGATTGATGCATCGCCTTCCTCCACCGATACCGTCTCCATCAATTTGAACATCCGGCGCGGTGCATCTTGTTCAGCAATGCCAGCAGCACGAATGGCATCAACAAATGGAAGCGCGCTGCCATCGCCGCATGGAAGTTCCGGGCCATGCAGTTTCAGCAGCACATTGTCGATACCCAGTCCGCGCAAGGCGGACATGCAGTGCTCAACAGTTTCAATGGTGACATCGCCAGCCTTGAGTGTGGTGCGGCGCGCATTCGGTATCACGCTGGAGACCAACGCGGGGATGATCACTGGACGTTCAAGGTCGGTCCGTTCGAACACGACGCCGTGGTCGGGCGGAGCAGGCATGATGGTGAGCGTGGCCTCGCGCCCAAGCATGAGTCCCTTGCCGGTGACCACGGCCGATGCGGCCACTGTCCGTTGGCGGGGTGCGCCTGCGGGGACACCGCGTGCTGCGTTGCGGGTCGTGATCATGGTGGAAGCGGTCACTGCGGGCGTTACTCGTCGCTACTGGTCTTGAGGAGCTTCAGGAGCGGCTTGGAGAGTTGGGTGAGTTTACGGATCGCGGCCTGCTCCCGCAACGCCGAGCGAATTTCCTGCGCCGGGTAGCCGCCCCACGTCTCGCCCGCGGGGATATTGCTCATGAGTGCCGAGCGCGCTGCGATGCGCACGTCGTTTCCGATGGTCAGGTGCGGCCCGATGCCGCAGCCGCCGCCCATGTGCACACGATCGCCGATGTTGCAACTTCCGGCAATCCCGGTGTGCCCACTGACCATGCATAGCCGGCCCATCTGCACGTTGTGACCAACCTGGCAGAGGTTGTCAATCTTGGAGCCGGCGCCGATGCGCGTTGCGGCAAACTTGCCGCGATCAATCATGGAACCGGAACCAATTTCTACGTCGTCTTCAAGGACTACGGTACCGAGGTGCGGAATGCGCAACACCGACTTTCCATCAGCGCTGGGACGGTAGCCAAATCCATCGCCGCCGATCACTGAACTGGCTCCGATGACGCAGCGGGCGCCAACGCTGCATCGCTCACGGATCACCGCGTTCGCATGAATGAGTGTTCCGCTGCCCACGTGAGCGTCTGGATAGATGACGGCGTTGGCATGAATGGAAACGTCAGTGCCGATCACACAGCGTGCGCCGACCACTGCGCCGGGTCCAATGCGAGCACCTGCGCCGATGGTTGCGGTTGCATCGATGCGGGCATCCGGTGCAATTCCCAGAGCCGGCAGCGACTCGCCGGGGAAGAACAACTCCAGCACCGGGATCATTGCAAGATCAGCGTTGTCCACTTCAATGAGGCTGCGGCGCACGGGGTCATGGCCACGCACCTCAATTCCGCGAGTGACAATCGCAGTGCCGGCCTGTGAGTCAGCCCAGCGGTTTGCGTTAAGCAAGTCACCAATGAAGGTGAGCTCTTCGGTACCTGCATCAATCACCGTGCCCAGCCCGCGCACTGGGCGATCTCCGGGTCCAACCAGTGTGCCGCGCACCAATTCGGCAATCGATCCCGAAGTGTGCAGGACGTTCGTCATGGCTTGGGGGCAGCTTGTGGCGCAGTGATGGCAGACGGCGGAGCACCACCGCGCGATTTGAAATCGGCGTTCGCTCGAGCGATCACTGCATCCGTGATATCCAGCTCATTATCCGCAAAGAGAATGCGGCGCATGGCAAGTTGCTGCCGAGTGGCAGTGAATCCCGCTGGTTCGATCGGAGGGATCGAATCGTTGATGATTACGTAGTCAATCTTGCCTTCCTTGGCCACCGCGGCAGCGGCTTCGCGCACCTTGATGTACAGCGAGCGCATGCCACCGGCGCGTTCTGCTTCTACCTTCAATTGGCCAAACTGATCCTGTGCGCTCATCGTCCCGATGGCGCCCTCCACCTTCTTCAGCGTGTCGTTGTAGGGCGGGGTGCCAGGCTTGTAGCTCTCCAGCTCAGCATTGAGATCCTGCAGCTCCCGGCTCATGCGGTCCTTCTCACCAACCATCTTTTCGCCAAGCGTTTTGATGGCTGCTTCAATGGACTTCTGTTCATCAAGCGCCGTGAAGATGCGTTCCACATCAACACTGGCAACGCGGGAAGGGCGGTCGGGGAATGCAGTGGCGGCGACAAGCACTGCTACGGCAATGCCAAGGGCGATCGTGGTGTTTCTCATGGTAGTTGTCATGAAACGGAAACCGTCGGGGTGTTTATGTCGGGGTGAATTTACTTGGCTGCAGGCGCAGGAACTGGGGCAGGCCCAACTGCGCCACCAGGAGCTGCCGCTGGAGCAGCTGCATCGCCGGTGTTCGGCTTGGCGGTGGTGCCGCGCGCGTTATTCATACGCACGACAAGTTGGTCAGTGACATCGATGGTCTTTGCTGCAAAGAGGACGCGGCGTCGGACGATTTGCTCTTGCGCCTGTGACTCAAGCGGCACTTTGGAATCGCGCTGCAACTGAATATCGGTGACGCCATCGTTGACCAAGATGATGTCCCAACCCTCAGCGTCGGCCAACTTCTGGCTCTCCGCCCGAACATTGCGGTACATGCTTTGCCACATCAGGGCGCGCTCGCGATCAACTTCGATCTTCTTGATCCTCTCCCACTGCTCCATTTGCAACTGTTCAAATGCCAGTTTGTCGCGAATTCCCATCCGCTCTTGATCGCTCGCTGCGGTCTCCATGGTCTTGGCCAATTCCTCAACGCCCTTTCGCTTGGAAGTAAATTCGTCTTGGACCTTTTTGCCAAGCGCGGTGATCTGCACTTCCCAGTCGCTGCGCTCATTGAGGCGCTCGATCACTTTGACCAAGTCCACGGTGGCGACGCGGGTGGGTGCGGGAGCCATGCGTGCTG
>JBILYM010000113.1:0-6908 GCA_044377725.1 Phycisphaerales bacterium | reverse complement strand
TTCCATCAACCACTTCCCGGATCGGCGCATCGGGCGAATCGCTGGGAATATTGAAGGCGCCGGCGGTTTGCCTTCCGGTCCACGGGTCGATCACCAACACATCCTCCGAACGCGGCAGCACTACCACTTGGCTGCCAACACTCCAGGACCGCGTGGAGCCGTGCGCTTCTGAAGAATCAATCATCCAGTAGGGAGTGCTTTCATCGCCACCGGCAAGTCGCCGCGCCTCAATGCCAACGTCGGTCGCCACCAGGAGAATTCCTCCGTTAACGATGCGCATCCACCGAATCTCCGTGGCGGTCTCTGCGGCCCACGAGAGAATCGGGGATCCATCCGTGGCGTCAAGCACAGTGATGCGTAACGTCGGACCAGATCCGTCATCGGACTCCGTGCCCAGCGCAACGGCAAGTGGCTCGCGTGTCCACGACAACAGCGTGCTGCCATCGGCGGGATGGCGCCATGCCTCGGTGCCGCTGTCGATGTGGAACGCAGTCATGCTGCCGTCACGCCCAAGAACAGCAACTGCTGGCGCTGTGAGAAGTGGAACCACTGAAGGTCCACGACGGGTATCGGAACTGTCGAGCACTTCCGGGTCGCTTGCTCGATCTGCTGGATCGATCACCCCTCGCGAAGTCCATCGAACTACGCCTTCCGGAGAGATGCAGCACATGGCACCGGTACCCCCGGGCGCATCGTCGCAGGTAAGAATGTCGGGGGAAGTAGCGACCACTGAGCAATCGCGCACGCCAAGCGGGGCACGCCAAGCGGCGGCGTAGGAAGGCGCGGTGCGCAATACCAAATCCGAGCCCTGCAAGGTCAACAATCCGCGCGCCGGGCGGCCAGTGTCGGGAAACGTACGCGGAAGACAACCCGGGAATTCAACAATGCGCGATGCGGTTCCATCAATACGCGGTAACGATGGCGTTACCGACGCTGCAAGTCCGACACCCCAACGAGGATCAAGAGCGCGGAGGAATGCGTCACCCGCATCGGTGGCGCCGCTGCGTGCAGTGCACTCGCGAATCAGTCGCGCTGCGGCGAGGCGTGCTGGTGCCGTCTTCGCGGCGTTCATGATGGCAGTCAACGCGGATGTGCCCGCACGCGTGCCGGCTCCAATCCGCGCGGCACATCGAAGTGCAGCGGCGCGATCATCAGCGCGGATGGAAGCCAGCGCAGTGGTGACGGCGGAATCAACAGCGTCAAGTGCACGCGGATCTTTGGCACGGGCGATCGCAATGATTCGCAGTGCCTCAGCGTCGGCGCTCGCCTGACCGGACCGATTGACAACCATGTCCCCGGCCTGTGCATTCATGGCTACTGTCGCTGCGATTACCGCGGCTGACACTGGATCACCGCGTCGAAGTACGCGGTCGGCCCGTGCAAATCCGCCACGGAGCTGTCCATTCACCAACAGCGCCGATTCATCGACTGCGGCATCCAGCGTGTCGCGGTCGGCGCCCTGTGCCAATTCCATCGCATCGACATTCAAGAGGAGTTCCAGCAATTCACTACGAGTAACGTCGTCAGCGGGGAGATCTCGAACGCGACGTACTGATTCTTTGGCCCCCTCGGCGGCAAGCGATCCAGAGCGAATCTGCCGCGCCAGGTGCACAAGCGCAATGGCTGCATCGGGTGCGGAACTGGCGGACATCCGTGCGCGCACGATGCGCTCGGCAGCTGCAGTGGGCATCCATCCGGAAAGTGCCGTTGGCCCCGCAGCAAGCACCTGATTTCCAGCCAGAATTGCGTTGGAATTTCCAGCGCCTGCCAATCGCATCCGTTCAGTTCCAGTGCGCGCGTCGCGGATGGAGATGTTCGTTGCGTCGGGAATCAGAACCACGGGCGCTGCCGGATCAGTGGTGTTGGCAAACTGAACGCGCCCATGTGCACGCTCTGCGAATGAAACACCAACGGCGGGCATGGACCACAGTGTTGTGTTCGGTGCCGCCACCGCGAAGCAGGCCACACGATCGCCGACTGCAAGCACTAGCCCAGAACGGTCATCGCCAACGAGGTATGAAGGCGTACCGATCGAACCATCAGTGCCAGTTGGAATGGAACCACGCGGAGAACCATCACGTATGTCGAACGAATCAATGCGCGCACGGTCTGGACTGATGGCATAGATTCGGTCCCCAACGACGGCCGGAGTCAATGCATCAGACGGTTCCAAGCGTGCGGCAGCATCGCGGACCGGTACCGGAAATCGACGAAGCCAGCGCACGAGGCCATCCCATGGATCAATCGCTGCAATCGCCCCCGTGGGAGTTGACACATACAGGACGCCAGCAGCAAGTACTGGCGCGTCGGCGGCGCGCAATGCGCCAATGCGAACACTGCCACTGGAGGCAAGCACACGCGCCCACGCGGCGGGACGCGGCGCATCAATGTCAATCGCCACCAGCCAACTCACCGTTTCCATGCGGACCGAAGTGCGCCGTGCGGCAACAATCACGCGCCCGTCAACAATGATCGGTGCGCCCTGCGGCTGCAGACCATCAAGATCAACGCGCGTATCAAGGCGGTCAAGGCGGGCCTCCCAACGCAATGCGCCCGTGGTGGCATCGAGGCATGCAATGCGTCCGGTGCCTATTCCCGTTCGATTAGAGCCGAGTTGCATGGGCGCAAGTGCAACCACCTCGTTCGGTGTGGCAGCAAGCATGCGCATAGAGAAACCATTTGAATCAGCACCGATATTTGCACTTGACCAGAGCGGACGACCACTGAGACGATCGAATGCGCGGATCACACCGTTGTCGTCCACAAAGACGCGCTCACCAACACACGTGGGCGCGGTGCGTGACTGCAACCGCTCCGACTGCGCGCCGGACAAGCGCCCGACGCCAACCTGTCCCATGGTGCTCGCCGTGACGTCCAATGGTTCGTTCCAAGTCTCGCTCCAAGTCGAAGCAGCAGCAGAGGAATCAAACAGCCCGGGACCCAGCGGGCCAATGGTGACTTCCGAAGGTGGCGTGGGCGTGGCCAGTGCGGCGGCGCGAGCGCCGGCAATTTCGGTTGCTTTCAATGATCCGGTTTGATCGGCTGCCAGCGCATCGATGCGGGCAAGCGCCAATCGAGCGCGCTCGGGTTGTCCAAGCCGCCCGGCAACCGTTGCAGTCATCGACGCGTGATAGAGCGCACGACGACCAGTCAGTAAATCATGGCCATCTACTCGATCAAGGTACGACGATGCAGCTGCCACGCGCCCGCGCGTCAGGCTTGTCTCAGCCAAGCGGAGCGATGCCTCAAGGCCAGCCTCGGTGTCGATACGACGGGACGCAAGTTCAACATATTCACCGCGCGCCAGTTGCCCGTCCGCATCGGCAGAAAGTTCCCGTCGGAATGCGCTCCGCAATACCGCATCTGCTACCAGCATGGCATGGACGCGGCGGGATACCGGGATGAACACATCTGCTTCAAGTCCAGCGCGCACCAATCGATCCGGTCCGGCATCAAGTACTTGCACCAGAAGCCGCACAGCTTCGCGCGGGTTCGCTTTGGCTTGATCGGTGGCCTGCTCGATGAGCAGCTGTGAGGAGGGAGAGTCATCAACGGCGGGCAGCGCAAGCTCCTGCGCCGCCACTGCCGGCGTCAAACATCCCAAGAGCACTGCCGCGAGGTAGGCAGCGATCGTGGGGCGGCAGCCAATGGACGGTGAGTACTTCATGGGCAAACGAATCTTGGGGGAACAGGCTTCCACTCGGAAGGTGATACATTCTCGCACCGATGCTGGACCCGCGCCCATTGCCAATTCTTCAGATTGCTGCCGGAGCTTGGCTGCTGGCGGCCGCGGGGTGCGCTTCGAGCCCCGATGTTCAGGCGGTGAAGGCACGGGAGCGGGCGGTCACTGCTGAGGGTTCAGGAATTGAGGTGACCGTTGAACTACGCAACCCGAACGACGCCCCGGTGGAACTGACCACCTGGGACTACTCGGTGATCATCAACGACAAGACCGCCTATACCGGGCAATGGGTGGCATCGCTCACGCTGCCGCCCAACGATCGCATGCTGGCGGAACTGCCGGCGTTCGTTCCTGCATCGTTTGGTGACATCACTGGTGCAGAGTGGCGTGTCGGTGGGCAACTGACCTACCGCGCCACCGGCAAGCTGGACAAGCTGCTCTACCAGCTTGGCGTGAACCACTTGAGCACGAACTTTGGAACTGGTGGGACAGGGATTGAAAAGGTAGCGGTGGTGGCTACGCCGGCGCCGAAGCCTGAGGCGCCAAAGGCGGAAGTGACGAAGCCCGAAGCGCCCAAGCCGCAAGAGCCACAGCCCGCAGCGCCGAAGTGAAGGTCACTCGCCGCGCCGCGCTTGCGCTTGCAATGCTGCACGGTCAAGGTAGTACGCAGCCAATCGCGCGTGAACACCAAGGGCACTTGGATCATCGGGTGCAAGTGGTGCGCAATCGATCTGCCGATAGGTTCCATCAGGTTGCATCTGCCACGACGACCGTCGATCATCGAGGCAGATTTGCAGGATGTCCCAGAGCGTTCCGCGCGCGTCGCGGCTGCGCACTGGCGTGGCAGCTTCAACCCGGGTTTGCAGGTTGCGATACATCCAATCTGCACTGCCGATGTAGAAGTCGCCGTCAAGCGGATCGGGCTTACCGGCACCGAACCAGAAGATGCGACTGTGTTCGAGGAACCGCCCCACTACCGAACGAATCTGGATGTTCTTACTCAACCCGGGCATAGCAGGACGCAGGCAGCAGAAGCCGCGCACGATGAGATCAATCTGTACGCCAGCTTCGCTGGCGCGGTACAGCGCATCCATCACGCCACGATCTTCAAGCTGATTCATCTTGGCAATGATCCGGCCCGTGCCGCCCGAGGCGGCAATCTGCGCCTCGCGATCAATCAACTCCAGGAAGCGCTTCTTCATGGCTACTGGCGCCACCAACAATTGCCGATATTCGCGCTGACGTGAACGACCCGTCATGTAGTTGAACAAATTGACCAAGTCGTCGGTGATTTCCGGATCGGCGGTCAGAAGACCAACATCTTCATACATGCGCGCCGTACGGCTGTTGTAATTTCCAGTACCGATGTGTGCATACGAACGCAGGGTCCCCTGCTCCTCACGGACCACCAACGCAGTCTTGGTGTGTGTCTTGTATCCAACAACGCCGTAAGCGACATGGACGCCCGCATCTTCCAATTTGCGCGCCCACAGAATATTGCGCGCCTCGTCAAATCGTGCCCGCAACTCAACCAGCACCGCTACTTGCTTACCGCTCTCAGCGGCGCGGATGAGGCTGGCAATGAATGGGCTGTCACCCGAGGTGCGATACAGACTCTGCTTGATGCACACAACCTTCGGGTCGGCAGCCGCGTCCTCAATGAATTTCTCCACCGAGCGCTCGAACGATTCGTAGGGGTGATGCAGCAAAATGTCGCCAGCGCGAATGGCGGCAAAGATGTCGGTGTGATCATCATCCAAACCAGCGGGCGGCAGCGCTGCCATGCGCGGCCAGTGCAGATCAGCAAGGTCGGTGTCGGCAATCTCGTTCAAGGAACCGTAGTCCACCAAACCTTCGGTTTCGTAGACATCATCCGCATCCACCTGCAGTTCTTCCATGAGGAACTTCAAGATTCGTGGATTGGCGCCGGCGGCGATTTCCAAGCGAACCACCCGCGCAAAGCGCCGCTCCTTGAGCAAATGCTGCGTGGCTTCCAGAAGATCTTCGGTGTCTTCACTATCGCGTTCAACCTCCGCATTCCGGGTAACGCGAAACGCCAGAACCTTCAGAATCTCCATGCCCGGGAAGAGATCGTCAAGGTTGTGCTCAACGATGTCTTGGACGGTAATGAAATCGTTCGTGTCCTCAAAGCGGTACAGGCGCGACGGGATCTCCGGGACCTTGACGCGTGCAAAGAGCTGTTCACTCTCACCCGGTCGACGCAACATGACTCCAAGGGAAACGCTCATGTTGCTGATGAAGGGGAAGCGGTGCCCGGGATCAACAGCAAGCGGCGTGAGAATCGGGAAGACGCTGCGTCGAAACCACGCTTCGGCTTCTGTGCGTTGCGCTTCTCCAAGGTTATCCCAGCGCAAGATCCGAATGCCATGTGGCACCAGCGCGGGCATGACGCGGTCGCGCAGAATGATCGCCTGTCGATGCGCGAGCGTCGCGACCCGAGCGCGAATGCCGTCGAGTTGTTGAACAGGGGTGAGTGCCTCAGGCACAGGCCCGGAGACGCCGGCTTCAATCTGTCGCTTCAAGACGCCGACGCGCTTCATAAAGAATTCGTCGAGATTTGCTGAGTAGATTGAGAGAAAGCGCAGACGCTCCAGAAGCGGAGTGCGCGCATCGGCGGCAATGTCCAGGACGCGCGCGTTGAACTCCAGCCATTCGATATCGCGATTGAGGAACCGAGCCGGATCGTTGACGTCAATGGTCAGCACCGTGCGGCTCCCGGGTGCTGCAAGCACTGGAGCCGAAGCGGTGAGTGGCGCGGACAAGGAGGTCGGCGTGACGTCGGTCATCGCTCCGTACCTGTAAATGGATTGATGTACGTAGCGGTGCAGCCGGGCGCTTCACCGACGCTCACTGATTGCACGCGTACTCCCATCGGGAGGGATGGAATGATTTGCACAGCGATGTACTGCGCCACCAATTCGGCCGACGGGTTGATCTGATCAAACGGAGGCGTCGTGTTCAGATTCTGATTGTGGAACCGACCGATGATGCCGTCGATCGTCCGTTCCAAGGCATGAAAGTCCACAAGTAAGCCATCAGCATCCAGACTGGTGCCTGCGACGATGACCGTCACCGACCAATTATGACCATGGATGGTCTCCCGCACACCGCCGATATCCAGCGCATGGGCGGCGCTGAAACTGCGCTCGATCTGATTGAGATACATGAAATGGTGAGTATAGGCAGAGATCCCGGTCATTCCGAT
>JBILYM010000009.1:0-20992 GCA_044377725.1 Phycisphaerales bacterium | reverse complement strand
GACTCTGCGCCTCAACTTTATCCATGTCCGCAACCATCTGGTGGATTGATTCATCCACCTCGGCAAGGAGTTCGGCATCGTTGCCTTCCTTGGCCATTTCATAGCCGACGGTGGCGTCTTCAAATTTACGCATCACCAACTCGAGCGGCTCAATCTGCGCGCGCACGATTTTCAGTTGATCAATGGTTTTCTGTGCCGAACGTTGGTCACCCCAGAATTCCGGGGATTCCATCTTGGCTGTCAGTCGTTCGCGCTCTAAGACCTTTGTTGGGTAGTTAAAGAGAGTCGCGGATGGTTGTGATCCGCGCCTCAAGGTCGCTTAGTACGGGTTGGTGGGCGTCGTAGTGCATTTGGGGAGTGTACGCCTTGAGCGAGCAGCATTTATGCGCTATAGGATGTTGTTCTTATGAAGGTTTCCTCGCGCGTTCACCGTATGAAAGAGAGTTCCACCCTGGCAGTTGCCGCTCGTGCAGCTGCTCTGAAGAAGGAGGGCGCTGATGTAGTTGCCTTCGGAACCGGGGAACCGGATTTCGACACGCCAAACAACATTAAAGAGGCTGCCATTGAAGGCCTCCGCGCGGGATTGACTAAGTACGTGGCCACTCCAGGCACCATTGAGGCGCGGAACGCGGTCGCAGGGAAACTGCGTAACGAGAACGGCATCCCGTGCAAAGCTGAGCATATTTCCATTACCGCTGGTGCGAAGCACGCGCTGTACTTGGTTCTGCAGACGCTCATCGATCCAGGCGACGAAGTCGTTCTGCCAACGCCAGCGTGGGTGAGCTACCGCCCGCTCATTGAACTGGCTGGTGGACGATGCGTTGAAGTAGCAGGCTCCATGGAGCGCGGATTCAAGGTGCTGCCTGAAGAACTTGCCGCTGCCATGACACCGCGCACGGTGGCAGTGATTCTCAATAGTCCATCAAATCCGTGCGGCATCACCTACACGCCGGATGAAATTCGTGCACTCTGTGAAGTGATTGCGCGTCATCCAAGCGCAGTGTTGGTGAGTGATGAGATCTACGAGAAACTGGTTTATCCGGAAATTCAGCCTGGATTGCAGCACTTCTCGCCGGGCAGCCTGCCAGCCATGGCCGAACGCACCATCACCCTGAACGGGATGAGCAAGGCGTTTGCCATGACCGGTTGGCGCATTGGATACGTCTGTGCGCCTGGTAGCAGTGGGTTCATTCAAGAGCTCATCAAGTTGCAGGGGCAGATGACCAACAACATTCCCGCATTCTTTATGCCGGCGATCGTGGAGGCGTTGTCTCCGCGCAGCACGGTGCAGGTTGAGGAAATGCGTGTTGCATTTGCGCGGCGTGCAGCGGTTGTTGATGAGCTGGTTCGGGCTATCCCGCGCTTCCGATCGGTGCGTTCCACCGGCGCGTTCTATTCGTTCCCATCGATCGCCGCGTGCAAGGGTTTGACATCGGCAGGCGGACGCGTCATCACCGATGCGCAGAGCTTTGCTGAGGCGCTCCTGTTGGAAGCGCATGTAGCGTTGGTTCCGGGTGGCGACTTTGGGGACTGCGCCGCGGATCACATTCGCATCACCTTCGCAGCGGAGGAGGCGCTCCTTCGCAAGGGCATGCAGCGCATTTCGGACTTCACAGGAGCCTTGCGATGACCGAAACGGACCCATCATCACTGCAGCAGATTCTTTCGATGGTTGGTTGGGTCCCCACGGTGATCTTTCCGGCGGCAACCGTTGTCAAGTTGTTTGCCCTTGCGCGTCGCGGTCATGCCGATGGCACCGTTGCAGTGACGTGGAGCCTGTTTGCCGTTGCCAACGTGTGCCTGTACTTGACGATCGGTGAGTGGACGCGGCCGCAGGTGGTCATTTCCACGCTTGGAACAGCCGTATTGCAGGTGGTTGTAGTGGCATTGGCGCTGCGATTGCGTGCCAGCAAGCCAACAGCTGCAGCGGCGGGTGCGGTTACCCCTGCGGCAACCGGTGCAGGCGACTCAGCCGCCCGATAAGAACTTCGCGTGGTGACTCGGGGTGATACTGCTTGAGTCCTCCGTGGATGCATCGCAGAGTTTGGGCATGGAACCGAACAACACCACGGACGGAACGGTTGAAGCTTCGGGGCATGCAAACTCCGGTGCATCTGGCCGCGAACAAATCGCACAATTCATGCTGCAAAATGAGTCTGCATTGCGGCGAAAGATTGGCGCAGAAGTGGGGCGATCGCCCGGCGTTGACGCAGACGACGTCTTCTCCACCACGCTTCGGCGGGTGGATTACGCCGCGGCTAAGGGATCCTTTGCCATGCGAAGCAAGCCAGAGGCGTGGAGCTTTGTTGCTCAGGTAGTAAATCGAGCAGTGGCGCGGCATCGCCGTCGTGCCGCTCGATTTGCAGCCACCGTTGCCAAATTTGCGGGCGTTGCGGAGGCGTGGACGGAACCACCGCAGCATGATGAACGCGCTGAGCTCGTAGGCATCATGAATGAACTGATGCGCACGCGGCCGCAAGATGCGGAGTTGATCCAGCACCGTCTGCGGGGTCGCAAATGGCGGGAAATCTCCGCTGCGACGGGAGTGTCTGAAGAAGCACTCCGGCAGCGGTGGTCGTCTTTAGTTGGTCGACTTAGGTCGCGCCGATCGTGACAGGCGCAGGCTGCACGCGCGGGCGGTAGTTGGGCTGCAGTGCGATCTGCAGCGGCAGTCGCTTGCCATTTGGGTCGCGCGGAATCTGATCGTTGTCGATCACGCGCTGGATGGCCATGATGCCTTCAATCAGCATCTCGGGTCGTGGCGGGCAGCCTGGAATGTAGACATCAACCGGCAAGTATTGGTCAACGCCCTGCACCACGGCGTAGGTGTCGAACACGCCACCTGTGCTTGCGCATGCGCCCATGGAGATCACCCACTTCGGTTCGGCCATCTGCATATAGATCCGCTGCAAGACTGGCAGGGTCTTCACGCTGACGCGACCGGCAACGATCATCAAATCACACTGGCGCGGGCTGAAGCGCATCACTTCGGCGCCGAAGCGCGCGAGGTCAAATCGGCTGCAAGCCGTGGCCATCAGTTCAATCCCGCAACAAGCGGTAGCAAATGGCATGGGCCAAACGCTGGAGCGGCGGGACCAATTCACCACGCGCTGCAACTGGGTGGTGAGAATGCTGTCGACGGGTAGTGCTGCTTCGATGCCCATAGGTAGGTCGGAAATGATAGGCGGGAAAGGGCGGGGCGGTGGCTGCGCGGACCGCTAGAAATGCGGCGATTACTGCGGCGGCGGCTTCGTTGGGAGCGGCTGTGGCGCCGGGCGCGTGTTTTTCTGAAGTACGGTGCCCGTGTAACGGTTCGGCACCTTCTCGGTGGGTTTTGGTTCTGACCAGACGCTCTCGCCCTTTTCGATGTTGGGTTCCTGCACGTCGTAATTGTCGGCCCCGGCGCCGGAGGTTCCCACCACATGGCGGTAGCAGCCGGTGGACGCCATGGCCAAGACAGCCAGGGTTGCCATGCCAGCCCAAGCCGTCATGCGCGTGGCGCGAAGCGACGCAGATGATTGCATGGGGTTCGTTAGTTTGATGGTCGTCATGGTCGTCATGAGTTTCATCCGATTCATGGCCGTAAAGCGCATCGATCTACTTCCCGATGGCCGAGTCAAACTCTTGTCGCGTGGACAGGATGTTGAAGAGCCGTTCGATTCGCATCAAGCGAAAGAGATCAAGGAGGTGTCGGTTCAGTCCAAAGACGGCGGGCTTCAGACCGGCCTTTTCCGCGCAGTTGCGCAGGTCCACACACATGCCGAGCCCCAAACTGGTGACCAGTGACACGTGTGACAAGTCAAGAATGAAGTAACGCCCGCGCGTTGCTTTGCTGAACTCCGCGAGCACTTGCTCACGAATCAACGGGGCTTCGTTTTGCCCAACGCTGGGCGTGATGATCTTGGCCACCAAGCAGCCGCCTGGGTGCGTGAATTCAACGTAATCCATCTTGGCATCTTTTGAGGACATGAAGCCGCAGTCTATCGGCTGGTGTGCTCGGCGCGAAGGTCTCCAATACGCATCTTGCTAGCGGTTTCCAGTTGCGCGGCGCGTAGTGCGGTGGCGATTCGTGATCGTTCCACGCCTTCTTCACCGGCGCAATGCGCAAACGTAGCCTTGAGGACTTGGTCGGGCCGAATGTCTTCCGGCGGCCGGGTTGGCGCATAGGCGTCACCGTCGGTGTGCAGTAGGAATCCACCCCGGACCAATTCTTCCAGCAGCTCCGAGGAAAGCCGGTCATCCATGTGCAGTTCCGCCGCAATACTGTCGCGGTTGACTGGCCGTCCTTCGCGCCATGAAGTGGATGCCTGTTCCATCACCGCCAAGACCAACATTGGATCGGCATGTGCATCATCGTCAGCGCCCGAACCCGCATCCAACCCGCGTGCGCGAATCGTCTGTGCAAACGCGGCAACTTGTAGCCCGCCGAGCACCGTCACCCAGACCACCCACATCCAGAACATAAATACGGGAACAAGTCCAAGCGATCCATACAGTCTGCTCATACCGAATGCATGTTCAAAATATGCCGACAGCATGCCTTTCAATCCAATGATCACCACGCTGGCGCAGAAGGCACCGATAGCGGCGCATTGTGGTCGAACCCGAGCGGCCGGTACCACCAGATACACCGTCAGTAGCAGCGCCCAAAGCACTCCAACATTCCACACCGTGCCGAGCAGTGCAACGATCCAGCCAATGCCAGGTGTGGTGCCCGCGCCCTTCAGCACCGCCGAAAGCAGTGGGATGGCTGCAATCAGCAGTGGACTAGCGGTGAGTACAAACCAGTACAGCACGAACCGGCGCATCCAGGTTCGGCCTTGTCGCGCACGGAACACGCGATTGAAACTCAATTCAATGCTGGTCATCAGCCAGATGGCGCTGAGGACGGTCACGCTGACGCCCACCCAGCCGAGTGCACTGAGGTCAATCTCCGAAGCTTGGGTGACCAGGGTTTCTACCCAGCTTCCCAGCGCCACCGCGCCGCTTGGTGCAGCGGTGCCATCAGTCGGCGGCACAATGCGCATGTTGTCCAAGCCAAGTGAACTGATGAAACCCGCAACGAATGGAGCAAATTGCGCGCCCATCAACGTCTTGGCAACCAACGTCACCACGATCAGAATTGGAATCAGTCCCAAGAGCGTCTTGTATGCCAACGCAGAAGCCATGGCGGGTAAATCATCAGCCATGGAGCGGCGGTACAAGAGATGTGCCACGCGAACAAGTCGCGTCACTACGGTGACGGCGTTGCCATCTGATATCCGTGCGCCGTGATGCGTTGAATTGGCTTGCGCGTTGGTCATAGCGCGCAGTGTACGGACCGCGTTGCTGCGGGTTCAGCGAGTGATGAACACGCCCCACTGA
The DNA here is from genome assembly GCA_044377725.1 of Phycisphaerales bacterium. Lineage (GTDB taxonomy): Bacteria > Planctomycetota > Phycisphaerae > Phycisphaerales > SM1A02 > UBA966. The sequence continues at coordinate 15,628 of JBILYM010000009.1, read as the reverse complement.
TTGACTCCATCCTTTGCATCGGGCTTTCCGGTGAGGCGCTGCTCGCCGTCGACGCCGCCAGCACTGAATCGATTTGGCCCTTCCGTGTCGCGCAGCACGCCCAGGCTGGTGCAGCGCGATGTGTCCCAGTGGTACGCGTTGCTGTCTGCCGCACCTTGGCTCGCACCGGCCGCGCGGTAATCATCGCGGCCCGCCAGATCAATCAGCATGCCGATCGCTTGTTGCGCAGCGGCTCCTTGGGAGAGGCCGTCCGCTTGATAGCGGTCATCACCAGAGCGATCCACAAGTGCTGCTACCGACATGTCCCATGCAGCGCCTTGACCGGCAGCCGTCATGCTCCAGTAGATGTCATCGCCGTCATGCTCCAAGAGCACTCCAAATGCTTGGTGCGCCGCAGTGCCCTGCGCATAGCGATTTCCATAGTAAAGGTCATTGCCGCCCTCGTCGCGCAGGATGCCCATGGACAAGTAGTAGCCGCAGCCTTGACCAAACTCACCCGCTTCGTAGCGATCATTCCCGGCCACATCAACCAGCGCGCCCACGCCGCCCGCTGCACCGGCTCGGTAGCCAAATCCAACACCCTGTGAGAAGGACGCGTGCACCGTGGGGGTTTCGTACGCACTGGGTGTTGTTCCATCGGCGCGGTATCGATCGTTGCCACTTGCGTCCAGAAGCAGCGCTGCTGATCCCGGTCCGCCGCACCCTTGCGAGAACATTTCGGATGCGTACTGATCGCTGCCACCAAGATCGCAGACCGCGCCGATACCAGCGAACGCTGCGCCAATAGTCCATGTTCCGCCCACGTACGTGTCATTGCCAGCGCGATCGACCACCATGCCCACGCCGAACGCCGCAGCACCCAGACCATTGTGCGGGGACTCGTAGCGATCGTTTCCAGCGTAGTCATCAATGACCGAGACGCCGCATGCGGCACCACCTGGGCCCGCAAGCGGCGCGGCGCCGTCTGCTGCGCGCGTCCCTGAATATGAGTCGTTTCCTGCCATGTCAATCACCAACCGACTTTCCACAACGCCTACGCCCCATTCGTAGCGATCGTCGCCTGCGATATCAAATACGGCGGCAATCTTGGTCATGTCGTAGCGATTTGCGCCGGCGCCGCCAATCACTAGCCAACCGATTTCTGGCACCAGTTGCGTGGAGAAGACTGTGCCATCCACGGCACCTGCGAGTTCGACGGGGAGCGTTTCGGTGTCAAACGTCTTCCAGTCACCGCTCACTGCAAGTGCGGTGTCAAAGTGTCCGGCAGCGCGCACCAATGCAGTGCGATCAAGGCTGGCTGAGCCCTGCATAGCGCGCGAAAGAGCATCTGGCATTTGTGCGGCGCGTGCCGTGGTGGAGTCAGCGCTGGCAATCGCCGCGCGCGCAATGCGTTCGCGCTTCCCATCGCCAAGTGCACCGGTCAGCGCTTGAGTGATAATGAGGTTTGATTCGTTCAGTAGAAAGTCCAGAGCAAACAGCGCGCCTTGCGGATCTACCACGGGCATGGTGCTCTGTTCTTCACCGAGGGTGCATGCAATTCCGAACGCGCGTGCGGCATAGCGCGCCACTGCCCGGTATGGTCGGGCCGAACCTTCGGCAGCAGGTTGCGTGACGGCGTTGGCAATTTCTGGAACCGCAAACGGCTGCATGAATCCCAGACGCACCGCCCCAACCAGTCCGCGCGATGGAAAGAGCGTTGGCGTGGAAGAAAACAGTGCGGAAAGTCGGCGCATATCTTCAGTCCGTCCAGCGTCCGCGATCACCGCACCCACCGCAGTGCGCGCGTCGAGCGGCAGGACCAGCGCCGGGGCGCCAATGCTGCCCGCGGGGCCGGTTCCAGAAGTCAGTAGCAGGAGGGCGGCGGCAAGTATCGACATGGCGCGAACCATACCCCGCTCCGGCTACTATGGCGCGATGCGCCGCCTCGTATCACCGACCCACCCCTATCAAGACGACTCGCGGGGACCGCGCATTCAGAAGGTGCTCGCTGACGCGGGTATCGGCTCGCGCCGGGCGTGCGAGGAGAGCGTGGAGGAGGGGCGTGTCACCGTCAACGGTCATCGGATTGATGGCCTTCCAGCGTGGGTCGACCCGGCCAAGGATCACATTAAATTTGATGGTCGACGCATCAAGGCGCCGGAGCGGGACGTCTACGTCATGCTCTTCAAGCCCAAGGGCTATGTCAGCACCAACAGCGATCCAGAGCGGCGCCCGCTGGCGGTGGATCTTGTGCAACATCCGTCCCATGCGCGGCTCTATCCGGTGGGGCGACTGGACATCGATGGCTCTGGTCTCTTGCTGATGACCAACGACGGCGCGATCGCCAATCGGCTGACGCATCCGCGCTTTGAGATGTACAAGGGCTATGAGGTCATGGTCAGCGGACGCGTTGAGGATTCCGACATTGCTCGACTGGAGCGCAGCATCTTTGCGCCCGCCGTCAAGGGACATGAGCCCGATCGCGCATCCAAATCAAAGTTGGTGATTCTGAAGCGTGATGCTGCGCGCACGCTGCTCTATATGGAGTTGCGTGAAGATGGCAATCGCCAGGTACGCGAGATTCTTGCCACCGTTGGGCATCCAGTAAAGAAATTGCGGCGCGTGCGCATGGGACCGCTGCAGCTCAAGGGATTGCAGGCGGGCGAGTGGCGTGAACTGACGCCAAAGGAATTGGCAGTGCTCAAGGAACACGCGTTCGCTACACCGCAAGAACGCGCTGCACGCAAGGAAGCGGAGCCAGATATGGCTGTTCGCCGTGCCGAGGCTCGCGCCCGCAAAGCTCGGCCAGGTGCAGCGCGTCGACCAGAAGCAGCGCGTGCAAACCGTCGCGGCGAGGGAAGGAATCCGCCACGCAAGGAAGAAACACGTGCACGTCGCGGTGAAGGCCGCCACGCGCCGCGCAAGGATGACGAACGTGGACGCCGTGCAGCACCTCGCGGCGAAGGTCGTGCCGCGCCTCGCGGCGAAGGTCGTGCCGCGCCTCGCGGCGAAGGTCGTGCGGCACCTCGCGGCGAAGGACGTGCGGCGCCCCGCGGCGAAGGTCGCTCTGCGCCCCGCGACGAAGGTCGTTCGGCCCCCCGCGACGAAGGTCGCGCAGCACCGCGTGGCAAGGGTCGCGCTGGCGCACGGGTGGAAGCGCCGGTTGGCCGTCGCGGTGACACGCAGCCGTCTACTCCGCGTCGTGGACCAACCAAACCACCGCGTCCACCGGGACCGGTGAAAGCCCCACGCGCTGGTGGCGAACGAAACTCAAGGAAGTAATTACATGCCTCAGTATGAATATGCCTGCGAAGATGATGGTGAAGTGATCGTTCTCCTCCGCCCCATGCGTGATGCGGATGCGCCGGTCGAAGACCCGGCCGGCAAGGGACGTCAATTCACGCGCAAACACAGCGTGTTCGGTGTTGCCGGTTCATCGGTGGGCCAGACGCACGTACACACCGGATCATGTTGCCCATGCGGCAAGCCACAGAGTCAGTGCGGGAACGGTTGAATCAATGAAGTCAAGTAATTCACAGCAGAGCCATTCGAGCGGTCTTGCCGACGGCGTCATTCTCCACGGTGTTGATTTCTCCGGAGCAGATTCCGGCGGAGCAGCAAAGATTCGCGTCATCACCCGTGACATGTCTTCGCTGCGAACTCCCGTTGAATCGATGGGACGGCTCGACCGCCGTGGACTCGTTCGTGCCATCCTTGCTTCACGTGATGACAAGCGCGCGCATGTTTGGCGCGTCGACGCGCCGATGTCAATCCCTGCGGAGATCGTTCGCGAATTTGGATTGCCAAATGACTGGATGGCAGTGGCACGCTGGATGCAGGGACTGGCATCGCCGCGGTTGTGGCGCGGAGCGGTCCGCGAACGCACCCGTCGCGAGCCACGCCGCGCCTGCGACATCGCCATGAACACGCCCATGTCGCCACTGAACCTGCGCGTCTTCAAGCAGACGTGGACATTCATGTGCGAAGTTCTCTTGCCGCTGGCAGAAGAGGGCATTCGGATTGAACCGTGTATCCCCGGCACATCGGGCGATGTAGTGGTGTGCGAAGGATGCCCGGCATCAATCTTGCATCTCAAGGGATGGCCCAAGCGCGGTTATAAGGGCGCCGGCGATCCACCCATGAAGGTGCGCGCGGAAATCATTCGTTTGTTGAGCGATTCCAAGGTTTCCATCCCGCCGCAGATTGTCAGCGAAGCCATTCAAGATGAAGAAGGCGACATGCTTGACGCCATCATCCTGACCATGCCAACCGTCGCCGCCGTGGTGCCCGAGGTGGCGATGGTTGAGGGTTGGGTGTACTAAGTGAACATCTTGCTGGTGATGTTTGCGGTTTTTGCCAATTGGTTTAGGATTCCCGCATGATCCCGGTGGGAAACGATAGTTCTACCTCACAGTCTGCCAACCTGCGCGTGCAGTCCGGGTTGCCTGACGGCGTGCAATTGCCGCCAGAAACGCCGCCAGCAACACCGCCAGAAACAACCCTCCGCGGCCCGGATATGGCCACCCTCGGTGAGCCCAGCGCGCGCACGCTTGCCGAAATCGACGCATTGCTGAAGCGCGCCGCTACGGAAGTGCAGTTGGGGATGGAGGAGGGCGTGGGGCGTATCGGTCGCTACACGTTGGTGACGCAGATCGGTGAAGGTGGGTTCGGCACGGTGTGGCTCGCTTCTCAGGAACAGCCAGTACGTCGACTGGTAGCGCTCAAACTGCTGCGCCGCGACCCCGGCTCGCGATTAGTGCTTGCCCGATTTGAGAACGAACGCCACACCTTGGCGCTCATGGATCATCCGAACGTGGCCACCGTGCTTGATGCCGGCACCACCGATGATGGACGACCATGGTTTGTCATGCCGTTCATTGATGGCCTCCCCATCAACACTCTTTGTGACGAACGCCGCCTGCGTCCTCGTGACCGCGTGCGACTCTTCATTGATGTGTGTGCAGGCGTGCAACATGCGCACCAAAAAGGCGTCATTCATCGCGATTTGAAGCCTGGAAACATTTTGGTGACGCGCAGCGCTGATCGCGCCATTGCCAAGGTCATTGACTTTGGTGTTGCCAAGGCGGTCGATCCATCGGATGCAGCCAGCCTTCGAACCGCTGAGGGGCAGCGCCTGGGAACACCGCAATACATGGCCCCCGAGCAATGGATGCACGGCGCGGGAATTGCCGACGCGCGCAGCGACGTGTACGCGCTGGGAACCGTGCTCGCCGAATTGTTAGTGGGCGGACCGCCATCCAAACTTCCTCGCAGTCCGCTTGAGGTTCCCTATGTCATTCCACCCAGCGCGTGGCTTGCCGACATGTTGGCCACTCGTGCGGACGCCGCCGTTGCGGTAGCCGCCGCGCGTGGAATGAAACCGGACGAACTGGCCGAAGTGGTTGGCGGTGACCTGGACGCCATCGTTCGCCGTGCAACCGCCGCGCATCCGGAGGATCGCTACGCCTCGGCGGCAGCGCTCGCGGATGACCTCCATCGATACCTTGATGGATTGCCAGTGGCTGCGCGGCTGCTCGCACCCTGGGAACGATCATGGCGCGTGATTCGCCGCCATCGACTTGCCACCGCACTTGCCGTTGTTGCAGCCCTGGCCATTGTGGGCGGATTAGTGCAGTTTGCACTCTGGACCGCTCAGGCGCGCCATCAACAACAGTTGTCTGACACGGCGCAGCGCCACTCTGAAAAAACTATGCAATTTGCGCAATCGATGATTGAGGACATGGTGGCGCAGCAGAGTGCCACCAAGGATCCCGCTGTTGGCAAGGAAGCGTTTGGCCGCATTGAGAAGTTGGTCGACACCATCGCCGTTGATGATCCACTGATTGCGGGACGATTGGCAGCGATTGTTGTGCGCGGTCACGAGGAAGCGTGGGAGCATCGCAGTGCGTACGACCTCTTAGATCGTTCGTTTGAAGGGGTGCTCAAAGCCGATCCCGCCGGTGAAAGCACGGCGTTTACAGAGTTAGCACCCATTTACTATCGCATGGCTTTGAAGTATGACCGCGCCGGTGCCGCCGTGATCGGCCCGATGATCTTTGCGCGTCTCTCAGCAAGTGGCGACATCCGCAGCGCACAAGCGCGCGCGCTCATTCCGCTGATGTGCATGGAACGTCAGCCGTGGCCGTTCTTCTCACAAATCACTGATCCATCACTCCGGGTGATGGCAGCGCAGTGGTACGTCTCGCTGCTTGATGATCCAATTGACGCGGGGTGCACCTACGCCCTCAGCAGAATTTCGACACTGGTGCGCGCCGACGGATATCCCAACCGGACCGCCGAAGTTTTTGCAGCGCGGGCGTACATCTCGCAGCACCTCTCGCCGAACGACCCGCAATTATTGCTTGCGGAAACGCAAGTGTTCACCATGATGTCGATTGATGGTCTCAACAGTGATGAGATGGTGCAAAGCATGACGATGCTGTGTGCTCGCATGGAGCATCACTTTGGTACGGGCGCCGCGCGCACCGTCAACGCTCATTGGAACCTGGCGTATGCATGCGCCAACCTTGGGCGCTTTGACGACGCATACCAGGTCTATAGACGGTTCTTGTGGCCGGAGTACCACCGGCAAATTCCGACGGACGGATTGCGGCCATGGTATTTGGCATTTTTCGCGCCGATTGCCTACCGAGTCTGCGATTACGACACCGCGTATGAATGCGCTATGACCCAGCTTGGAGATGCAATGGCCGCGGGCAGCGATGGCAAGGGCGTAGTGTCGGCACTGTCTGCGCGCGTACTTGCCGGGGTTTTTGCAGCATGGGGCGACGAGCAAGGCGCGCGCGCGGTGGAGGCGCAATTTGGCGTGCAACGCTTACCTGAGGGAGCAGACAATTGGTGATGCGCGGCTAAGGCCCGATGGATCGTGGTACACCCTTGTTGGAGAATCCCAATGCATTGCACACCTATGACTTCATTCGCCGTAATCGTGGCCGCTTCGCAACTCTTTGCGGTTGCCGCAAACCCCATCGCTCTGTCCATGCAAACGCCGCCCGCCGCCGCGCCGGCACCAGCCATCGCTTGGCCCAAGGATGAAGCAGGACTCAACACTCTGGCAACCGGTCTCCTTGATGGCTGGTTCCAGAAGATGGTGGCCAAGGATCGCGCAGCGATTGAAGCTGGCATGCAAGCAAACTTCCAGCGAATCAATTTCGAAGGCGCCTTTGACCGCACCGCCGAAGTGGCCGCTATTTCCGCGCTTGGCATCACCGCTCCCAAGGTCAGTGGTGTCCGTGCCACGCGCGTTGGTGAGGCGCTGGTGGTGACCTGTCTTGTAAAGGCCGGAGAATCCGTTGATGGCAAGAAGCTCCCATCCGAACCCGCTCCGCGCCTCGCAGTGTGGCAGCAGGTGGAAGGAGCATGGCGGTTGGCTGCATGGGCTTCGCTGGAAATGCCCGCTGTCCGACCTGCGCCCACTGCACCGCGCTTCGCCGGTGATGCGGCGCTGAACGCCACTGGATCCGCGCTGCTCTCCAAATTTCTCATGGCGCAACACGCCAAAGACTTGCCAACCTTCGACGGAATGCTTGCTGAAGGATTCCAAGTGGTGAATTTCAAAGGTCAAAAAGAGCGCGCCGACATGATTCGTGGCGCCAAAGTTGCTACCACTGAGGCCCCGGTGATCGCTGACGCGCGCACCACGCAGTGCGGCGATCTGATGGTTGTTACCTGCACGTTGACCATGGGACAGAAGGTCGGCTGGGACACCGTGCCCGCCGATCCAGCCCCGTTCTTAGCAGTGTTCCAAGGTTCCGGGGCGGCGGTCAAGGTCATCGCGCTGGCGAATACCAACAAGCCGAAGTAATTCACCGCACGTCGCGAAGCGATCGCAATCGCCGCGCCAGCAGGGCGCGTGCTGCTACTAAGTCGCGATGCGCGGTGGCCAAACTGACACTCACCAAACCAGCCACCACGTCCATAGAAATTCCTGCCACTGAGTGCAGCGTGACTACTTCCATTTCACGCGGATGCGTGCCGGCAAGGTCGATCATCGCCTTCTCGAGAAGTTCAAGGTCGGCGCGGCTTGATGCGTCCGGTGCGTCCTCGCGCAGTCCGGCACCGACTTCTGTGTCGAGCCGTTGCGTCATGCGAGCGTCACGTTTCAGTGCAAGACGTGCGCGGCGGCGGTCGGCAATCACGCGTGTCATGAACACGCTGGCCAATCCACGCAGGTGCGCATCATTCATAGGCAAGTCATCCTGCTTCATCAGCCGTAGCACCGTCTCCGTGACCAATGATGTCGGTGCAAGCGCAGCAGCGCCAAAGCCCAGTGTTTCGTGTTCAGCACGCAGGGTGCGCGCAGCCAGATCACGCAGCGCGGGATAGTGGCGCCCGATGAGTTCAGCAAAGGCGCGCTGGCGATCCGGATTGTTCAGGTCGACTGCATGTTCCACGATGGGAACTTTATACGCCGCGCGTCTGCGGTTCCCAAATGATTTTGTGCATTTGTGTTTGCATCCGCACGGCGAGGCGATCGGCAACAATCCACTCCGCGAGCGAGCGTGGCGAAAGTCCAGGGCACCCGGCAATTTCTAGTCCTTTGGGCTGCGCCCAGGCAGCACTCATCAGAATGGCGCCCAGTTCGCCGCGCTGCACTCGTTCCGTCAAGCCGCGCTCAGCGATGGTGTTCACTGCCCATTGGTAATCGGCACGGTCGGTGAGTACAAACTTCACTTCGTCGCGGGCGCGCAGGTTGGCAATGTTGGACCACAGATTGCGGTCGCTCTCACCGCTTCCAGGGGTCTTGATGTCCAAGATGCGGATGGAGCGTTCATCGCAGGGCGAAATATCCAACGCGCCAGACGTCTCAATCAGCACGGTGAGCCCGCGGTCGCAGAGCAAGCGAATCAGGTCGAACGCGCGCTTCTGAGCGAGGGGTTCACCGCCGGTGAGTTCAACCAGCGGGCAGCCGGTGGCCAGCACCGCGTCCACAATCTCGCCCAGGGTTGCCGTGCGTCCTTCGCGGAACGCGTACTCCGTATCGCAGTAGGTACAGCGCAGCGGGCAACCAGTGAGGCGCACAAAGACGCAGGGTGCGCCGGCCCAGGTGCTCTCTCCTTGGATGGAGTGAAAGATTTCGTTCAGCCGAACGGTGCCAGTGAGCGGATCGGCATGAGCACGGTCGGCTGATGCAGGGGCTGGGAGTACCGTTCCGGCAGCCGCGGCCTTGGCGCCGGCGCAGGTGGGCATCAGGTGCTGGAGTGGGTTTGGCTGCATGAGACTTCGCAACTGTACGGTCTTCGGCCTGTTCCCGAATGCTCCGGAATGCAACACGGGAGGCGCCATCTGGCGCCTCCCGTGAATGCCCGGAAGAGGACTCGAACCTCCAAGGGATTGCTCCCACCAGCACCTCAAGCTGGCGCGTCTGCCAGTTCCGCCATCCGGGCGATGGATCCACCGCGCAGGGGGTGCCTGCGGCGGGGGAGGAGGAGTATAGCAAATGGCCCCTGCCTTCAAGGGGCAGGGGCCATTGGTTCGAACCGTTTGAGGTGGTCTTTGGGGTCGCCCGTTAGACCGTCCAATGTGCGAGCAGTAGTCCAAGATCCTCACCACCGATGAGCCCGTCGCCACTGAGGTCGTAGGTGCCCGTGCCCCACGCTCCCAGCATGATGCCGAGATCGATTCCATTCACCAAGCCGTCGCCGTTCAGGTCTCCAATGATCGCCGGGGTGCAGGTTGCGCCATAGACGCGCACATCATCAACCCCCGCCTCAATGATGGACCCAGTACCCAAGTCTTGGGCTCGGAAGCGGATTCGGACTTGGGTCGACGCCGTCACGTAAGTCTGGACGCGGAAGGTCTTCTTGACCCACGATCCTGCGTTTTCAGCCACATTTTCCAACTGAACCCAGGTGGTGCCGTTGTCCCCGGAAATCTCAATTGGCATGCTGTCTGCGTTGGCGCCGGCTCCCGCGTTGTTGGAATACCAACGGTGGTAGGAGATGTACGCATCATCAAACCCAGAGCAGTCAAACGCGGGAGACACCAGAGTGGTGACACCGCCGTCAACATCGGCTGCACCGAGTGCGGCGCCGACAGCTCCCTGCCCGGTGATCCAGGCCCTGACGCCGGGGCTGGCCGTGAAGTCATCTTCAGGCTGCGCGGCGGTTCCAACCGGATCGACCCGCGTCCACAGCCCGGCGGTGGCTGTATCCCCGGTCGCGCCAACGGTCCAGCTGCTTGTTGCAGCCTCGAAGGTGTCGAATACCAGTTCCCCAAACTCGTTCGCCACGGGTGTGGCATGGAACTGAGCGGGTGCTAAGGCGGGAGAAGCCATGATGTCGCCGGAAGCCATCTGAACGGTGAAGTAGTAGTTGACCTCTGATGGGCAGTCCCCGCCGGGCAAGTTCGCCTGGTACAGGTTTGAACCAAGCGCAGTCAACGGGTAGGTGACGTAACTGGTTGCTCCAACCGTGCGAATGAACAACTTGGCGGTGGATGCGACCACCGTGCCAACGAGTGGCTCAATCCGCACCTGCAACGGTGTCAGTCCGTTTGGGGTCAATGAAACTGGCAGGCCAGCCGGGAATGTGATCTGCGCGAGTTGCAGCGCTGGTCCGGGCAAGCCGTGTACCGAGAACGCATCATTGATTGTCGTGTAGTTGGGCGTTCCGTTCAGGATGCTCGAGTCATCGTCATCAAGGGTTAAGAAGTCAATGGTGACGTCCGCTGCAATACTCGTGATGTTTCCATGGAGAAGGATGGAGTTAACGCAGTAGTCCGCAAGCAGTGTGCGGAAGGTGCTGGGGTAGAGCGAAGCGAATCGATTACGGAGATCCCAAACGCAACCCGAGAGGAGCTGTCCGCAAGCGTGAATCTCACTGCCTCCCGTGGAGCAACTCGCCGCGCTGTATTGGAAGGTGTTGGCGGCGGTACGAATACCGGTGGCGCAAGTCTGGAATCCAACGCCGGTTCGGGGCTCGTCGCTCAGCAGCAGGCCAAAGACGTCGCCCATGCCTTCGCCGTACGCGCCTTGACCAGATCCGCCCTTCGCAACCGCGTTGTGGCCAAACTCGTGCGCAACAATGTCACCGAAAGCCGTGTTGTTGCAGTTACCACCTGCAAGGTAGAAGTTGATGGTGTTGCCGGTGTAGTAGGCATTGCATGTGGATGCAATATTGCAGGTCACAAGGAATGAATTGGCCTGAGTAGATACCGTTGGATAGGCTGGGCTTGCGAGAACCATCATGTCGCGGGATTTGTTTGCCATCAAGTAGGCATTGACCTGCGCGCGTTCTGCTTCAAGGCTATTTGCGGAGTTAAAGACCGGGCTCCAGTTGACGCCGTCGTTGGCGGTTGTGCTGAGCGAAAGCGTGGGGGTGCCGTTGTTGGTCGTGGTGAAGTAGCGCCCAACAAGTCGAGTGCTGTAGGTCGATCCAGCAGGTCCAGCAGCAATGGAGAAGTTGCCATCGGCATCCGCATAGGTTGTAGTTGCACCAGTAGCAATCTCGACATACGGCATGCCCATAGCGCTTTCTGCGGCGCAGGCATCAGCGGCGTAGCCCTGCGTTGCCAGGCCTGTCACGCGCCCGTTCACTGCATGGTAAATCTTGCTTTCCTGATGGAGAATCGCGCCGGTCTTTGCGTCCACCACAAACTCAATGTTCTGGTGGTTGTCTGGGTCAAAGGCTCCGCCGCCTTCAGCGGAGAAGAGGACAGCAAGCCGTGGCTCTTCGGCCTTCACGCGGTCGATACCAGCCCAAATGACGTATTGCGCAGGGCTGACTTGTGGCTTCGAGCGGAACTGGCTCAGTGGATTGCGCGTCCAGAGCTTGGCGCTTGGCAGCGAACTCAGATTGACGCCATCAAGTTGCGTCTCAAATCCTTGGACGTCCCAGAGTGTGCTCGATGCGAGCACGGCAGGGAACCCGTCCTCGTTGCGAGTCAGAACAAGAAGATTGCTCTTGTAGACCGGCACGCCGCGCACTTGTTGCGAGTAGTAGACACCGGTGAACTTGAATCCGCCAACCTCTCGGTCTGGCATGATCTGCACCAAGTGTTCGCCTGATTCAAATGGCCCGATGGGAGCCAAGTCAGCGGGTTGCACTCCGTACAGACCAAGCGCGCTGCTCTGAATGAATCGCTGTGCGCTTTCCGAAGGAGTTGCTCCACTGGAGAAGTTGCCGTACACGCGTGCAACCTGATCTCCAAGCGAAAGAACACCGGAGTCCGGATGACTGAGTCGGAACGAATCAAGTCCTTGCGAACCGCTGTTGCTGTTTGGAGCAACCTGCGCGAAGACAGTCGCCGTAGAAAGAGTGGTGGCAAGCGTAAGAGCGACGGCGAGGGAAGTAGGTTTCATCGATGTTCTTCTGAGTATGGGTCGGTCTGCTTGGAGCAGTGCTGCATTCGGAGGGGAATCAGCGGCGGTGGGGTGTGGGGGTGCAGATAATCGGCGAGTACCCTATTGTTGCACTGACTACGGGTTCAGGCAAGCGTCGACTTCACGGTTCCTTGACATCCTCTTGTCCGATAGGTGGGCACGTGTCACAACCTCCTATACTCCCGCTGTGGCTGGAAGTTCCCAAGAACATGTCCCAAACGAGCCGACGATTGAAAATCGTCAGTCCCGGCATGACTATGAGATCACCGAAACCCTGGAATGCGGCATTGAGCTTCTGGGCACCGAAGTAAAGAGCATTCGTGCCGGAAAAGTCAGCTTGGCAGAGGGTTATGTCAGCGCTACTGCAGAGCCGCCATCCCTTTCGCTCCATTCCGTGCATATTGCTGAATATCCGGCAGCGGGCAAGGCCGTGCAGCATGCACCGGTCCGTGTGCGCCGACTTCTTGCACACAAGCGGGAAATTCGGAAACTTGCTGAGGAAGTGAAGCGCAAGGGCTACACCATCGTCCCGCTCAAGATGTACTTCAAGGATGGTCGGGCCAAAATTCTCATCGGCCTGGGCACCGGCCGAAAGTCGTCCGACAAGCGCCACGCCATTGCCTCGCGGGAAATGAAGCGCGATATGGACCGGGCGATGCACGGCCGCCGCTAAAGGGTGGCGGGCCGATGCGGCCCGCGTTGGGCGCGATGTCTCCTATTTCTTGACGATGATGCACTGGCCGCGATCAGCATCGCGCCGTCCTTCAATGCAATCAACAATCACCTGCGCCGCCAGCGCTGGCGTCAACGTCATGGCAGTCGGTAGCACCGTCTCCGGGAAGTTGCGCCGCAACATCGGGGTATCAATGGACCCCATGTTGATGCAGAACGCTCGGATACCAAGTTGGGCGCCTTCAACATGCATGCTGCGGGTGTAACTATCCAACGCACTCTTGCTTGCTGCATAAGCAAAGAAACCGGAAAACGGATCCGAGGTGCCAAGGGTGCTGATGTTCACTACGCACCCGGCTTGGCGTTCCTTGAAGTGTGGCCATGCCCGTGCAATCAGAAACGCCGGTGCAAACGCATTGTGAAAGAACACTTCTTCAAGAAGTTCATTGTCGGTCGCTTCGATCGGCGCCCGTGGCGCAACGCCAGCGCAATTGACAAGCGTGTCCAGCGCACCGCGTTCCGCAATGGTTCGATCGATCACGCCATGCGCAGTCGCACTGTTGGCAAGGTCACCGGTAATGACAATGGGCTGCCCACCCGAACACGCGCCGCATGCAGACACTGTCTCGCGCAGTTTCGATTCAGTGCGACCGACCAGTGTCAGCGCGTGTCCGCGTTCTGCTAACAGAATGGCAAGCGCCCGCCCAATACCGCTTCCCGCGCCAGTGACGATGGTGATTGGAGTGCTCATCGGTGCATGTCTCGGTCAGCGTTAACCGCCTGAAAATAGCCGCATGACGTCGTTATAGAAAGTAAACAGAAACAGGCTTCCAAGTAGCAATAGTCCCACCATGGTGGCTGCATTCTGGAACTTCAATGATGGCGCGCGACCAGTGACGTGCTCATAAATCAAATACAGGAACAATCCGCCGTCCACAATGGGAAGCGGTAGGAAATTCAACACCGCCAGATTGACGCTGATCATGGCTAGGAAGAACACCAGGTACATCGCACCGCGGTCCACCACCCGTGACCCCAAGTGGACGATGCCCACCGGGCCGCGCAATTGTTCAACCCCGACGCTGCCGCGGAAGATGCGGTCAAGCGTGAGGTAGGTCATGACCACCATGGTCTTTGTCTGATGGAACCCCATGCGAACCGCAGTGATGGGATTGCCGTTGGCAGTGAGCCGAGTCATCAGCGGATCAAAGATCGCCGCTGGCACGGGTGACTCCCAGCCGAGCGCGTGAATGGCCGCAACATCCTCCTTGGTGATGACCAAGGCAACGGTGCTGCGCTCATGTGCGGGCGTGGGTGCTTCGACTTCGATTTCTACCGATGCCCCCGCGCCCTGAGCGGCGGCGTCCCTGGTTGCCGCCAGGAGTGCTGCACGCATGGTGACCCAGTCGATGACCGCGGTGCCGGCAACATTTCGCACGGTGGTACGCGGTAGCAAGGCGAGTGCTGCGACCGCAGTGGCGCAGTCGCCATTGTTCTCAGTGGCAAGGCGATTGATGGTGCCGGTGGTAACTGGAAGATCCAGTGCCGGGGCGATGATCACTCCAAACCGGCCGGTGCGATCCACCTTCGCGGTGAGGCGCGTTGGCTCGCCGCCGCGCAATACCACCACATCGGCCGTACCACCTGCATGGCTTGCCAACGCCGTGCGCAGTTGCGACATGCGTGGGCCATCGACATTCTCAACGCGCAGCAGCACATCGCCTGAGCGCAATATGCCTTCATTGGCAGATCCAGCGGGCACGCGCTCGACACGCATGAGCGGAACCAGTCCCAACAACCCACGATCGATCTCTGCTCCATTGATTTCACTTGCGGGAGTGATCAGTACTTGCAGTTCCGGAATGGGCTGCAATGTGCGCGTCACCTCCGCGCCGGAAGCGGTGGTCCACTTGGTAGCAAAGAGTGCGCCAGCGGAGCGATCGGCGGCTTCGCCCAACAGCACGGTGACGGATGGGGAGTTCGGAGCGCGTTCGCCCACGGGAACTGGGATGTACTGCTGAGTGACGCGTTGCGTCTGTGCGGCGCTCGTACCGGAGGCGGGGTCAAGGATCTCGGTCAACTCGCGGAGCGGATCTGCTTTCGTCCCGGTCATCACGGGTCCAAGACCTGCGGATGCCAAGGTGGAATCAAAGACGTCTCGCTCTTCGGCGCGGACGGCACCGATCAGCCCGGACATGGCGGGCTCAATGCCGATGGCCAACAACCCGCTGACCGCATCCTTGCGAGGAATCATGCGGAAGGTGCGTTGCACAGTCATCCCGGCTTCATCAGCGCGCTGCACGTTAATGGTGAGCGCTTCACCGGGGTGCGCCATGGCGCCTGCAATCTGAATGTCAGCGAACGTGAGCACTGGCTCGCCGTCGATCGAAGTGATGGCATCGCCAGCCTTCAGTCCGGCCGGTCCGCCTTCCGCCGGTTCGGCAGCTGCTGCGGGGGAACCGGGAGCGACCCGACCAACCACCGGTGCTTCAAAGCGAACGCCCACCATGAAGGTGAGTACAAAGAGCGCAATCGCCAAGATCAGGTTGCATGTCACACCGGCGCTGACCACGATCATGCGCTTCCACACTGGTGCGCGTTGGAAACTGCGACGTTCTTCAGAAACCCTGGCGG
>JBILYM010000112.1:0-6985 GCA_044377725.1 Phycisphaerales bacterium | reverse complement strand
TGCTCGTCAAGGCCAAGCCGGCTTCGCGCAAAATCAAGGTGCGCCCGATGAAGGCCCTCAAGTCGATGGTTGGCTAAACACCACCGTCGATTCGTAACTGAATCGAACCAAACGAGAAGAGCTCCGCTTCGCGCGGGGCTCTTCTTGTTTGAAGGTCCCGGTTACTTGCGAGTAGACTCCCGGCATGCATCCGGGATTCATCGTTGCAGCGGTACTACTATGCATTGCCTCGAAGGTTCTCGCTGCCGGAACGACGGGCAGCGACTCACGTATAGGCCATGCGCGACTCGAGGGCTCGGTTGGGTTCGTTTCGGGCTCCAAGGAAACGCTCGCATTCGACTCAAAGACAATCAAGGAAGTATTCGCGCAAGCATCTCTGAAAAAGTGCGATCTCGTCTTACTAGAGATTGAGAGCGGCGGCGGTCTAGTCCACATCGGTTTAGAGATCGTCAAGGAACTCCGGGAGCAGTTAGATTCTGGTCAAAGACTCATAGTTTGGTACGGGCAGGCCGGAAGCGCTGCTAGTTGGATTCCGTTCGCGTGCCCTGTGGCTGTTACCAAGCCGAACGGGATGTGCGGTGGCTCTGTGATTTACAAGCAGGACGATGATGGGAATGTAAGTCCCGTGGACGCCAAGTTCGCATCCTTTCGAATTGCAGCAGTTAAAAATGCCGCACAGGCTGCACATCGCCCCACGCTGCTGGTCGATGCGATATTCGAACAACCGCGTGAAGTGTGGATCACGGGCGATGGATCGCTTGTCGCCGATAAACCAGCGGGCGACCCGAAAGCACGGTGCATCGACAGCAAGACTGGCGTTCTTAATCTTGATGCAGCGACAGCGGTGAGCATAGGGTTCGCAAAAGGCCCTGCTGCCGACCGCGACTCGGCGGCGCGGGCCGCAGGGCTAACGCCGACCTCGTGGGTAGATCTCACACCGATCGTGTCGGCGCGATCAAGCCGACTTGCCGCGCAGGACGCCCGTACCCGCAAAGCGGTCTACGACTGGTTCAACGCGATCAACGAGATGGAGGCCAAGATCGTGACAGCGATCGAGGACACGCAAACGACCGCCGCGGCATACGAATCCTCCGTTATCCCCGATGGCGCCACGAAGGTGCTGGGGAGTCGTGCTCGAAAGGCGCTCGCGGACCACATGAATAAGGTGCGCTCAGCGGCGAGTGTCATCAAATTCGACGATGCGATCGTGCCCGACGGGCAGCTCGACCAGAACTTCCGCGATAATTACCCAACAATGCATGCGGCAATCCTCGAACGCGTCTCAAAAATTAGGGACCTCCTTGGGCAGAGATCGACCAAGAGGGTCCTCGATGCGATCGATGAGGCCCTACGCCTCCTAGCAGAAATACAGGACTTTAAGAAGTCGCTCAAGCCTCCGTACTAGCGCCATAGGGCTGCGCTGTCTCCATGTCCGACGAATGACGGCAATCATTGTTCCGCCGTGGACTGGCTATCAAACAATTGCGGACACCTCATCCATGAACGGATTTGGTCTGGTAAAGCATGCGCGGGGTCATCACGCCACCGACGAGGACGTCCTCTTGGCGATCAAACCGCGCACCGATCCGCGCCAGCGCTTGCTGCGAGCGAAGATTCCCTGGGCTCACATGGAACCAGGCCGTATTCGCCCATCGGAAAGCGTTCTCAAGCATGAGTTGCTTCATCTGCTGATTGGTGCCCGTGCCCCAGTGAGCACGTTCGAGAAACGTGTAGCCAATCACTACGGAGCGGTCGGTGGGATTCCAGTCGTAATAACGGCTTGAACCAATGATGCGACCGGCAGGGTCGAGGGCTACTAGTCCGCCGCCGCTGGCAAGCGCGCCGGCGAAGAAGCGTTCGAACACTGCTCGCTCATGGCGATCGCGCTCGGAATGCTGCTCCCAGATGAGCGGGTCGCTGGCAGCTGCGTGCAGCGCGTCAAGGTCGTCCGGACGGATGGGCCGGAGGTGAACCCGCTCGCCGTGCAGGGTTGGCTGCCAGTTCGGAACCTCAATGGCGCGCTTCACCGATCGGCCGTTGGCCTCCAACAGCGCCCATGCTTCATCACGGGAGCGCGAAGGGTCAAACTGCCGCACGGTGCGAATTGCTCGATCCACCAACTTTTCATTGGTGGCGGCCAAGTCCACCATGAGATTGCCGCGCACCTTTCCAAGGCGCGTGAAGAGCGCCGTGGTGATGCAGTTCAAGGCAAGCTTGGTAGCAGTTCCAGCTTTGAGACGAGTGCTTCCCGTGAGTACCTCGGGACCCGTGTTGAGGATGATGAAGTGATCGCAGTCAGTGGGTTGCTCCATCGGCACGCAGGCGATGAACCCCGTGGCCGCGCCGCGCGCCTTCGCAAGGCGGATGGCACCAAGTGGATACGGAGTAGTGCCGCCCGCGGCGATACCAATCACTGTGTCGAGCGGACCAACGTTCAGTCGCTCCAACTCCGCGTGCGCGCCGTCCCATTCGTCTTCGCGTCCCTCGCTGGAGCGACGAAGCGCAGAGTCGCCACCAGCAATGATGCCGACTACTTGCGCCGGGTCTGACATGAATGTCGGAGGACACTCGCTTGCGTCGAGCACTCCAAGACGACCGCTTGTGCCCGCACCGAAGTACATCAGCCGGCCACCTGCGCGAAACTTGGGAACCATGGCTTCCACCAGCGCACCGATTGCTGGAGCCGCCGCCGCAACTGCTTCAATGACAGCGCGGTGATCATCAACCATTAACGCCGCAATGCCGGCCGCGTCGAGCGTGTCCAAATGCGCGGACGCCGGGTTACGGTGCTCGGTGCGGACATGGCTACGGTCAGGAGGAAGAGGCATGGTGGGTGCAGGAATCACTCCGGTTTCATCGGCTTCTCAGCGTTACCCGCATCAGGCGCAGTGATCGCGGCAGCTGGTTCGGCCGCCGCCGTTGGCGCGCCGAGCGGCGCCTGGCTCCACATGCCAAAGTTGCGCAAGATGAAACTCCACTTAGCGCTTTCGTAGGTTGGACTGCCGATGCCGTGGTCAGCGTTTGGGAACAACATCATTTCAAATGGAATGTTCGAAGCTTGCCACACCTGCGCGATCGCAAAGGTGTTGGATGGGTGCACATTGTCGTCCACCATTCCGTGCAGCAGCAGCACCCTGCTCTTGAGTCCCGGTGCAAGCTTCACTGCACTTCCGGCGTCATAGCCTTCGGCATTTTCCTGAGGAGTACGCATGGCGCGTTCCGTATAGATGGTGTCGTATTGGCGCCAGTCGGTGGGCGGTGCGCCGGCAACTGCTACTTGAAAGAGTTGCGGGTAGCGAAGTACGGCCATCAATGCCATGTATCCGCCGTAACTATGACCCATGATCGCCACGCGTTTGCCGTCAACGTACGAGCGCTTACAGAGTTCCTTGACCAGTTGCGCTTGATCATCAACATCAGCGCCTCCAAGCTTCATGTAGGTGGCATCTTCAAACGCCTTGCCCCGTCCAGGAGTGCCGCGGTTGTCCACCTTGGCAATCAATACGCCAAATTCCGTCTGCGCTTCGTAACTTCCAAAGCGCGGTGAGACGGTAGCGATCAGTGGACCACCGTACGCATCAACTACCAATGGATAGCTACGCGATGGATCAAAGTCCTTCGGCTTGTAAAGGATGCCATAGAGCTCAGTCTTGCCGTCTGCGGCAGTCATGCGCAGGAATTCCGGCTTGGGCATACCCTTTTTGCCGTATGGATCAGCCGGCTGCTTGGTGAGCTGCGTCACTTCTTTGCCGTCCATGGTGTACAGCGATGCCGATGGCGGCACATCCACAAACTGCTTCGTTGCTACAAAGTGCGCATTGTCAGGCGCCACCAAGAATGATGAGTAGTGCAGATCTTCCGTAGTGAGGCGCTCGCGCCGCGATCCATCAAGTTGTACGCGGTGCAGTTGCGAATTGATACCGGTCTGACTCGAACGCGCGGAGTAGTAGATCCATCCAGATGCTTCATCGATACTCACGATCGCTTCATTGACCCACGAATCATCGGTGAGGCGGTGGAGTTTCCCCTTATTGAGATCCCAGAGTTCCCAGTTGGCGAATCCGTTTGATTCCGATTCCCACAGGAAGCGCGATCCATCCGCAAGGAATTGCAATGCGGGCGAATTCTTCTGCCACGTCGACTGTTTCTCCGTGATCAATGTGCGCGAGATGCCAGTCACCGGATCAGTGGCCATCAGTTGCAACGTGTCTTGGTGACGGTTGCATCGAAACCACAAGAGTGCGTCGCCTTTGGGAGTCCATTCGACTCCGTACACATATTGCTCTCGATCACTGCCAACATCAATCGGCGTGCGCTTGCCCGTGGCAAGGTTGTAGATCTCTAACTTGGCGATCGGGTTTTGATCACCAGGCTTTGGATAACCAGACGAAAGTGCGCGGGTTCGCGTGGTCGTCAGCCCGCCCAGCAGCACGTAGTCCTTGACCGGCGATTCATCAAAGTCGTAATAGGCGAGGAGCTTGGAGTCGGGCGACCACCACATGGCCGAATTCTGATCAAGTTCTTCGCCGTAGACCCAATCCGCGCTGCCGAACCAATGCTTGTTGGTTCCGTTGTCAGTGGCATGGATCGCCGCGCGATCGGCGGGAGCGCCCTCTGGCTCCAGCAGCACATTGAAATCTTGAAACACTGCGTTCCACGCCCCGTCCGGACTTGGAACCCGCGTCGCCTGCTTTGCCCGACCGCCCTTCGGCGCGCGGTAGGTCTGCGGCCGCGCTGCAGCGGCCGGCGGCTCTGTGCCTTCTGGCACCGTCAGCGTTGCATCGCCGGACAACGCCACGGATTTCCACTTGCCCGCGTACTGAAACCAGACGCGCCCGCCGGGAATGTCCCAGCGCACGTCGCTCACGCGCCCCGCAGAACCGCCGGGACTTTCGATCGCGCTCACGCGTTGCGCACCGGGCAGACTGTCAAAGGGAACCCACTGTGCATGCGCGCGGACTGCACTGAACGCCGCGATCGTGCCAAGCAGCATCCGGAGCGCGGTCACATTGAGCGCGCGATAGAAAGGTGTGATCTTCATAGTGATGTCCCGTGTCAGCTGCGATGGTCGAACGCCATCATGGCGCGGAATGCGCGGTAGCGGTCATCAATCTGTCCAGCGGTGAGCCGCGAGAGGCGATCGAGGCCGAATGCTTCGATGGTGAAACTTGCAAGCACTGTTCCCCACGCCATGGCGTGGCGCAGCGTTTCAAAGTCATGCTTACCGGTGCGCGCAAGGTGCGCCATGAATCCACCCGCAAACGTGTCGCCGGCACCGGTTGGATCGATCACCTGGGAAAGATCCGCAGGAAACGCAGGGATACTGGCGACGCCGTCGCGATGTACCAAGATGGCGCCGTGCTCACCCTTCTTGACCACCACGAAATGGCGCGGTCCGTTCTTGAGGACTTCACGCCCAGCGCTGACCACGTTGCGGCAATCGGTGAGTTGCATCGCCTCTTCATCGTTCATGATCACGCCGTCCACTTCGGCTAAGAGATTCATGAGTTCCGGACGCGCAATATTGATCCATAGATCCATGGTGTCACAGACGGCGAGCGGCTTGTTTGGGAAGCGACGCAGCAAATCAAGTTGCACGAGCGGGTGCGTATTGGCAAGGAACAACACCTTGCTATCAAGGTACGAAGCCGGCACGGCTGGCGGCGCTTCTTCCAAGACTCCAAGGCGCGTGAAGAGCGTCTCGCGCCGATTCATGTTGTCGAAGTATCGGCCGCCCCACGCAAATGTTTGGCTGCCCGGGCGACGCTCAAGACCTTGCAAGCACACGTTGGGGAATGCGCGGAATTGTTTCTCGTGCGCTTCGGGCCAATCACCGCCGACGGCGCCGACCACGCGCACTGGCGTCAGCTGGCTGGCAGCTGCTGCGAAGTACGCGCAACTTCCGCCGAGGACTCCAATGGCCTCGCCTGTGGGTGCGTGCAGTGTGTCAATTCCGATAGTGCCGGTGACGAGGAGGGACATCCCGGCAAGTGTACGCAGGTCACTCGTCGCCTTCAGCGGGCTTGGTCCACCCCAGACCCATGGGAATTCCAATCAGGGTGCCGGCGGCAATATCCACCGGCATGGCCATCGACCAACCAGGAAGCCCACGCTGAACCACCACTTGATCCAGTGGCGCCTTCAGGGCATAGGCCGTAAAGAGTTGCGCAATTCCGATCGCAAAGACGGGGGTAGCCATCAGGAGAATTGGCTGTGAATCGCCAACCAAGCGCCGTCCCAGGAACGCGGTGGCAACGCCGCCGACGACGGCCGCGCCAATCGCCTGACCCTTGAGTTCCGTGCGCGAGAGGAGATACATGGCGGCCACCGCGAGGAGTCCAGCGGCCAATGCGCGACCGGCATCAGAATTGAAGACTTCATGGATGAACGCCCCGCCCTTGGTGCGCGCGGGGAGATCTAACAGCGGACCAGAAACGCGGAAGACGATGGCCGACATCAACAGCACGGCGCCCGACCAGGCGATGGTTTCGAAGGCGATCGGTAGAAGTGAGTCGCCGTCGAACGCGGCATCAAGAATCGTGCCCGATTGACCGGAAATCACGGCGAGGCCACAGCCGAGGACGAACAATCCAACGGCAGCATTGATCAGCCGACCAACGACGCATGCGATGGCACAACACACTGCCGATCCAAGGCCGAGAGCGAGCGCGGCGGTCGCGGGATGGACCGCGTCGGTGCAGGTGGGGCCGGCCACACCGCGGGGACTGGCCAGAAACGGCAGAACCGGCAGCATGACCAAAATGCACGCTGCAATGCCAAGAAATAGGACCGAGTAGCGCGCGAACGGGTTATGCATGGCGACAGTCGTACCCGCCCCGCGCGGCGGATGCAAGCCCTGCGTATCTTTGCACCTGATGCCAAGTGTCTCCCCCGACCGTCCCAACGCCAAGGATGCCGTGATCCTTGATGGTTCGCCCCTCAGTATTAAGCAGGTTGCGGCGGTGGCGCGGAACCGCCAACCGGT
>JBILYM010000111.1:0-6997 GCA_044377725.1 Phycisphaerales bacterium | reverse complement strand
TCACGTTCACTCGGACGCCCGCGCGCTCACCAACATGACCGCACGTAGCAACCAACCCATCCGAAGTAATCAACACGCCCGTGCCAGTGGTTCCACCACTCATGCGCCCGCCGCCAATGCGAATCAGTACCACGGTTGGGCGTAACTGCGCAGCCAAGGCGCGCAACTGTTGTTCCAGTGTGCGAAACTCGGCGATCGATGCAACATCATCAAACGGATCTTGACCGCGCATTCCATCCCCGACCGCCGCGCTGGATGTTTGCAGCGCGGCGGTCAGGAGGATGGCGGTCAGTGGAATCACTTGGTGCTAGTAGGCGCAGCAGAAGGCTTGGCGGCGCCGATTGGACGAATCTTGATGTTCCGGTACATGACCACGTCGCCGTGATCTTGAAGCACGATGTGCCCCTTATCTTTCGTACCAAACGCCTTCATAGATGCGAACTTGCTGCCGGCAACCTTGTCCTTCCACTCCTTGGAAGAAAGGTCAAACTCCGCAGTCTTTACCCCGTTGAGCGTGTAGGTGACCTTTGGACCGGTCGCCGTAATCACGGCATGGTTCCACTCGCCGACCGGCTTCACAGCGCCCTGGGGTGCCGGATAGAGGGCGTAGCAGGCGCCAGCGCTGGTGAGCGGGCTTTGGCCATCGGCGTGCTTGGCGTCATCAAGCACCTGCATCTCTGGGCCAGTCTCCCACGGCGCTCCGAAGTCTTCCGAGGAACGCCACATGATGCCACTGTTACCACCACTGGTGATCTTCCAGTCAATGGCAAACTCAAAGTCCGAGTATTCATCCTTGGTGGCCAAGTCGCCGCCCTTGCCACGCAGCACAATGGCGCCATCTTCAACAGCCCACTCCTTTGGGGTGTCGGTGCGCTTGAAGCCGCGGAAAGACTTGCTCGCATCCTGACCGTCAAAGAGCAGCACCCATCCGTCCTTCACTTCCGCTGCCGAGAGTGTGTTCGGACTGGTCGTTTCCACCTGCTGTGCGGCCATGCATGAGACGATCGAGAGGCTGGCGACGGTAAGGGCAATGAAGTGGCGCATGATGAAGCAAAGTTCCGTTGGGTAGGAGGTCAGATCGGGCGGCGAGAATATCCACGGTTCAGGTGCGCGGCGTGGCGGAAGTACTCGCCGCCGTTGCGGGAACAACCGCAGGAGTCACTGCAGGGGTTGCGGCGGGAACAGCAGCGTCCGCGGGAACTTCCGGCGGGAACACCGGAATAGCAAGGATCTTGGTTACGGCATCGCGGGACAGTTGAATGACCACCACTTCGGTTCCAACCAGCGTCTTCACGGGCGCGCCGTTCACCTGCACTCTAACTGCTGGTCGCGCCTTGTCGGCTGCCAGCATCACCAGGGTGTCCACCACATATTTGGGCGGAAGCGAGGTAATTTCGTAAGTGAATTCCATGGAGTCGTCCGGCAGCCGCTTCGACTTCACATCAACGATCGCGGTTGCCCCGGTGACGGTCCGAAGCGTAAACCGCATGGCCCCGTGCGGGCTCCGTGCGTAAATGGTCTCAACACGCAGCAGCTTGTCGTCCAGGAGGAGCCGCGGCTGCGGAATCTCCATCCACGGAATCCGAATCGTCAGCGTGTCTGAGCTTGACTTCCCGACGAGTGCCGGTGCCTTCGCTTGCGGGTCCTCGCCGGAGATCACTTCTCGGATGCATCCTGACGTGGTGATGCCTGCAGAAGCGACCGCTAACAGGGTCAAACTCTGCAAATTAAGAAGTTTTTTAGCGTTCATTGTCGACATCGTAACTCATGGGCGGAACGCGGCTTCCGTGCTTGGAATGCGAGTGCGGCGAAATTTCCGCCAAACTCGATGATGGGTTGCACCCGCGTTTTACGCTTATAAGACTAGAGAACTGACCCTTATCAACCCTCTGTTGCCTACGAAAGAAATATATGAAACACACCGCCACCGCTGTCATCGTTGCTCTGCCTCTTGTGTGCACGGCTCTTGCTGTGGCGGGTAGCGCCCCCCCAACAGGTGTATTTGTGTCCCGGATCCCGGGGCCAAACAATACAAGCCCGTATGCCGCAGCGGATAGCTACGGCACCGTACCCGGAACCTACCAAGCCTCCATGGTCGGCATCTCTGGCATCTCTGCGAATCTCAATTGGCTCGCCAACAATGGCAGCAACTTCGTCGGTACATGCACTGGTGTCCCCAGTACGTCCGCCAATTCGTCAACGGGCCTATCCCAAAGCGTGATGCGAGTGGACCTCGTCACAAACAGTACGTTCGCTATTAGTTACAGCATGAGCCAGTTAGTGAGGGCTGGCAATCAAGTCAGTTGGGGCCTGACCGATCTCTCCGGTAACCCGTCATACTTCGTGTCATTCAATAGCGGGACAGTCTCTACCTATGGCGATGGCCTGAGCACCAGCGCAGACGCTTCATTTTCTGTAACGGTACCTCCTGCCAGTTACTTGCTCGTCATGTTGGCACAGTGCGACAACACCGGCGGCACCTTCTCTTACGACGCCACCTTCACCCCCGTCCCAGCGCCAGGAGCAATCCCCGCCATCCTGATGGCTGCAGCACTCCGCGGTCGCCGTCGACGGTAAGTGCTCGGAAGGTCACTTCCGCACGCCACCAACTCAAAAACAAACAAGCCCCGCCGATGTGCGGGGCTTGTTCACTCAAGTGGACCATACTGGATTTGAACCAGTGACCTTCTCCGTGTCATGGAGACGCGCTAGCCAACTGCGCCAATGGTCCAACGCGTGCAGTCTATCGGCTTCCGGACGCTCGGACAAGCACCCCCACCGGAATGAATTGGAACCCGGCAATTGCCCTCAAGTCAGGCAGATATCGAAAGAAATGAGCGCGTTCTTGCAGCAATCCACACCATGCGGACGATGAGACCTGCGACAGTTTCACACCCAACCGAGAACCACCCACATGGCACATACCACCAACGCCTCCGCCAGTAACGCCGCTCATAGTCGCGCAGATAACACTGTTGCGCCACGGCGTCTTGACATCTTCAGCCCGGGCTTTGGCCTTGCCATGGTGGGCGCCGGACTCATGGCGCTGGCAGCCGTTGAGGGAACCAGCATGCTGCTTGGCCGCGCCACCGACACAACCACTGCGCAGGCTGGACCCGGTGAGTGGATCAGTAGCGATGCGCCGATCGAGGCCTTCGGTGCGCATCAGCCTGCTCAGCAGACCTTGGCATCCGCCGCCATGCTCGACCCGCAGTCGGCCGTTGGCACCGGGCCGGGCGCACCGCGTTCAACGTCACGAGCCTCAACACCGCCGGCATCCGGTGTACTGGTTGGAATTGCCGCTAACCCCATTCCCAACGGAACCGCTGTGTACCGACTGTGGTCAAGTGGACGCGTGGAAGCCATGATCACCACCGAAGAGAATGTCTGGAGCCAATGGGTACCGGCAGCGCCTGGACTGTCGACCAACATGCAACGTCCGTTGTCCAACTCGGACAACCCTGACACGAATCCGTGACCTGATTCGCCTGCCCAACTTAGGCAGGCGATCGGTCAGGCACTGAAAGTAGCGATGCACCGACGGATACGTTTGAGCGTGCTGTCGCGTCCAAGAATGGCCAATGTGTCAAAGATGGGCGGACTCACCGTGCCGCCGCTGACTGCAATACGCAGCGGCTGAGCAACTTTGCCAAGATTGCCCTCAGTATGTTGCATTGCGTACGGAGTGATCGCCTGCTCAAGTGCGCTGGCACTCCACTCCCCGCATCCTTCTAACACGGGTAACACTGCTCGCAAGTGGCTCAGCCCGTTGGGTTCCGGACCCAAGAGCGCCTTCTCAACATTCTTCGAGCGCTCCCAGGCAAGCACATCATCGGCAATGATGAAGAACCGATTCGTGCGGAACATTTCATCAAGCGTCTTGGATCGTTCATGACTCGCGCCAGCAAGTTGTTCGAATTGCTCCGCAGTGATGCGCTTCATGAAGTCGGCGTGGAACTCTTGACCATGTAGACGAGCCCGCGATACAAATTCTTCGCGCGGCATTCCCGTGATGGCATCGCAATTGAATGAAAGCAGCTTAGTGCGATCAAACTTCGCGGGCGTCTTCACCACACGCTTTAGGTCGAAACGTTGCTTGAGAAACTCGGTGTCAAACTTCTCTACATTCTCGCCCGGGCTCCAGCCATTGAGCGCCAGGAAGTTGCACAGCACTTCAGGCAGGTACCCGCTCTGCCGGAAGTCATCCACATTGATTTCCGGCAGCGTCACTTGCAGACCCGTTGCCAGCAATGATGCCTCTGCAAGTTCAAGTTGGGTGTTCTTGTCAGCAATCCACGCATCGAAACGTGCTTGCGTGATCGTGTCCTGTGGCGGAGCGGTGAGCTTGCGATCGATCACGGTCTTGCGCAGCACCTTGTCCTTATCGCGCTTGGACATCTTGCTCGCATCGGGATTGGTAATCAGCGGCAAGTGCCCGTAGATCGGACGACGGAACCCAAGCGCGTCTTGCAGCACCATGTGCTTGGCAGTGTTGTTGAAATGCTCTTGCGCGCGCAACACGTGGGTGACGCGCATGAGTTCATCATCCACCACCACCGCGAAGTGATAGGTTGGGAATCCGTCCGCCTTACGAATGACAAAGTCATCCACTTCGCCAGCAGGAAGCGTGGCTTCACCCAAGACTTCATCCACGATGGTGATGGGGCCATCCGGAGTCTTGCAGCGAATCACCGCCGGGCGCCCTTCGGCAAGCCATGCATCAACGGTGGCCTTTGGAAGATTTGCCATTTCCGATCGGTCATAGCGGTACGCGTGGCCCGCAAGCTTTGCGGCCTGCCGCTTTGCGTCCAGTTCCGCCGTGGTGTCAAAGGCGTAATACGCCTTGCCAGCTTCAACCAACTGCGCCAGGTAGCGGTTGTAGATATCCAGTCGCTCGCTTTGGAAGTACGGCCCGTGCGCACCACCTCCGTGCGTACCGAGCACCGGACCCTCGTCCCAGCCGATTCCAAGCCATGCCAAGTCCTTTAGGAATCCAACGCTTGCCGAGTCGCTTGAGCGCTTCTGGTCGGTGTCCTCAATGCGAAGCAAGAAGGTGCCGCCCTTCCCCTTGGCAAAGGCCCAGCAGAACAAGGCCGTGCGAGCGCCGCCCACGTGCAGGTGACCGGACGGGGACGGAGCGAAGCGAGTAACGCAGGAGGGGGTAGACATGTGAGGCGGCAAAGGTACCGGGGATCCTGCGCGCGAATGCGAAGCTCATCGCTCGCCCGCCGGAAACCTCCCCCATTATCAGGACACCATTGATGTTTCAGCAACATCCGCACGCCCTCCACGCTGCAGGCGGCGCGGTCTTTCCATGTGCTTACCGAGCCCGGAACATCAGTACCCTTGCGCCATGCCTGCCATCGTCGGTCTCATTTCCGACAGCCATTCTCGCTGGGAACGCACCAAGCGCGCCATTGAGGCCCTGCAAGCAAAGGGCGCCACCACGTTCATTCATTGCGGAGATGTGGAGGATGATTTAGTCCTTGACCAGCTGGCGGGGCTTGACAGCCACCTCGTGTGGGGCAACTGCGATTGGAATCGTGACTCCCTCGCCCGCTACGCAGCCAACATCGGTATCACCGTGCACGGCGATGCTGGCGAAATCACCGTGGACGGGAAGCGCATCGCCTTCGCACACGGACATGAACTCCCGGCAATGCGCGCGGCGGTCAGCAGCGGCGCTGATTACCTGATTCACGGCCACACCCATGAACTGCGGGACGAACGCAACGCCGGAACGCGCATCATTAATCCGGGCGCCTTGCACCGCGCGCCGCGATACACCGTGGCCACTCTTGAGCCAGCCACTGATCAGCTGACCATCATTGAGGTGCCAGCATGACGAAAGGTTCGAACCGATGACTCAGCAGCAAAGCACCGACCCGCTCAGCAATTTGGTCACCGACACCCTGCGGAAGACTGCCATCACGGCCCGGCGTGCTCGGCAGAAGTTTCGACGCCTGTCCAGTCCGCGCCACATCTACACCGCGCCGGGAACCATGGTGGTTTCCCCCGACGACGTTCCGCCAGTCATCACAGTATTTGCCTATGGGCCCACGAACTACAAGGAACTTGTCGTCACCAGTGTGGCTGAAATAGTTGCGCTAGGCACAGAGTGGCCCGTGTTGTGGGTCGATGTGGATGGCTTTGGAAATGCGGCACTTCTGAAAGACATTGCCGACCACTTTGGCATCCATCCGCTTGCCATGGAAGACGCCACCGACACCGCACAACGGGCGAAGAGTGAGCCCTACGGCGACGCCACATTCCTAGTGCTGCCCATGCCGCACGAAGACGAACGAGGATTCTGGACTGAACAACTTGCCATCTGGGTGACCGCGCGCGTGGTGGTGACGTTCCAAAGCGTGCCCGGAGACTGCCTGGATCCACTGCGCAATCGCATCCGCGAGAACAAGGGAAGAGCACGAACCTCCGGTGCTGCGTACCTCTCCTATGCGATCGCTGATTCCGTAGTTGACGGCTACTTCCCCATCGTTGACCGGATCGGCGAAGCACTTGAGCCGCTTGAGGATGAAGCATTCACCAAGCCGGATGGTCGGACGCTCGGAAAGATTCGCCGCATTCGCGCAGAACTCATTCGCGTGCGCCGCGCCGTGCATCCACTGCGTGATGCCGCCATCGCACTGGCCTCACTCGACCGCGTCTTTGACGCAGACACGCGCCACTACTTGCGCGATCTGAACGATCATGTCTCGCGCGTCTTGGATCAACTTGAAACTGACCGGTACATGGCCAATGATCTGCTGGACATTTATATGACCAGCATCAATCTGAAGGTGGCAGAAACCTCCAAAGTTCTGACCATTATTGCCACACTGTTCATGCCGCTGACATTTATCGCCGGCGTGTACGGAATGAACTTCAAACACATGCCAGAACTGGAATGGATGCTCGGCTATCCATTCGCCTTGGGCCTGATGGGATGCACCGTCATTGGCCTGATGACGTATTTCTGGCGTAAAGGGTGGCTTCA
>JBILYM010000110.1:0-7017 GCA_044377725.1 Phycisphaerales bacterium | reverse complement strand
GGTCCACCCAGGTTTAGCGCCAATGTCGACACGCAACCGAAATTGCACCGTACCCGTTGCAACGCGTTCGAACACGGAAGTGGTTGCCCACTTCGCAATCGTTGGCAATACCAGTGGTGCGATGACTCGCGGCGTGAGGACAGGCGCGACTGGCGCCACGACGGGCGGAACCGGCACCACCGGATCCTTTGGCGTCTCTGGGACTCCCTCGGTTCCTTCCTTCTGGGCCTGCGAATTCCGCATGGGCAGCGAACCAGCTCCTTGCGCGTCGGGCTCCGGGACAACCGGCGGCGGGACCGTCGCGACGGGCTCCGCTGTTACATCGTTAGGCTTGGTGGCGCCGAGATCGCCAACATCCGCTTTTAAATTCAGCGGCTCCATCTCTCGCTTGGGCTTCTCGACCACCGCCGGGGCCGCGGGTACCACTGGTACCGCGGGCGCCGCCGTTTGGCCCGTCGTAAAACTAACTAGGTAAATCAAGATCAGAAGCACCACTGTCAATCCAGCCGCGGCCATTGCCAGTATGGGTGGACTGATGGACATACGCGCTGGCTCGCCCGGTGACGCATCTTGATCTTCAGATTCCAAATCTCGCACGAAGCGCCGCGGCGTCATCGTTTGATCTGCTGCAATGTCATCTTCCAATTCAATCGGCGCATCGATCGACCGCGCAGCGCTGGCACCCGCAACGGCAGCCGCTCCCGTAGTACGCGAGGTACGCGAGGTACGCGAGGTCGCTCGCGTCGCCTTCTGTGCCGCCACCGCCTCCTCATCAATACCGGTCCGTGCCATGCGTGTGAATCGCGATTCGGGCGCCGGCCCCGCGGTGCGGGTGATGTCAATGATGAGACCCTTGGACTGCCGCGCCAAATCGGCAGCCGGAGTTCCATCAAGGCAGAATCGCCACGCGCACGGGGTTCCGGCAACTGGTTGCAGGAAATACGTTGAGAACGTTGCGCGCCAACGCGCCCACTCCGGCAAGAGTCGAATTGCTTCTTCAAGCAGCGGCAGTGGCTCGGTGGCGGCGCTGTAAATCACATGAATCGGTCGCGCTTGATCACGAAGAAATGCACTGGCGAGAACGCCCGCCCAGCCCGCATCGCCGGTAGCCGCTTGCCATGCAGCGCATGGGCGCGGGCCGGTGTCACGAGTTGTTGGCACGCGCACTGGAGTATCGATCCACGCAGGTGCGCCGCTCCATTCACTGCGCAGAAGCGCGGGTTGCGACAAAAGCCACGCCGGTCCGGCGGGCACCAGCTCATCGGGCGCAAGCACCAAATACGTAGCGATCTTGTTTGAACGCGCCGTGTGGTCCGGCGGTGCGGGACCAACAATGGAGAGAACGTGCGCAATCCCCGTTGCTGTCTCAACGCGCCAGAAGCAATACGCATTCGGTCCATTGCCCGAAGGACCAGGGCGATATCCGCCGAGCGCTTCCAGGCGCGGCACCAAAGCCGGCGGCAATCCCTTAGTCATTGCCACAGTGCAGAACCCGCTGGTTCCAGCCCGGAGGCCGCGTACTGCAGATGTGTAAATGAGTTCAAGTGCCATGGTTGCCGGTCAATCAATTCAGCAATTCAACGCTAGCCAATGAATTCAACGCAGTCAAGACGGATCCATGTCAGCGGAATCCGACTGTGTTCCAAATGATGCATCACCTTCGCTCTTGTCGCTGGAGACCAAGTGCGTCGACCAACGCGCAAGTGTGTAGATAAACGGAACCGTCACCCAACGCGGCGAAATGCGCGCTACCGGAACCTTCAAGAGACCGCTCGCCGGGTCCAAGACCGGCGATGTTCCGATCGCGCTCACCGGAATGAAGATGACTCGCTCGAACGCGTCTTCAGCAGCAGACACCAGTTCCGGAGCTACTTCACACAATAATGCGCGAATGCGATCGCTGGTGCGATCCACGCGCTTGATGCTCATTCGCCCCAGACCAGCGCGTTCGCGCGCATAGGGCGGCGTGGTGATGTCCATTGGCGTGCCATCTTCGTCCTTCAGAAGTGGGGCCCAAATGTCGCTCTTGGAGAGAATGACAAACAGCGGCTTGGGGACCCGATCCTGCGGTGCAAGACCTGCGTGGATGCGCACACGGCGCGCCATTTCCACAATCAATTGATCTTGGCGCGTGGTCTTCGTACCGGGAGCCAATTGTGGGTCGCCGCTGACACCAGCAAGACGCTGGCGAAAGCGAACATCTTGGGTCGGATCGAAGACGAACATCAAAACCTGCGCCTTCGCCAAATGCTGTGTACCAGGCGCGCGCGCCGTGTCGGCACCGGGAAAGAAGTGCTCGCCAGCATTGTCATAGAGCGTAAAAAGCTGCGTCAATCGATGCGGTGCGTGTCCGTTCACATGATCGCGCGAGGGGCGCACTGTGAAGATAAACGGATGGGCCAACATGGTGGCGACGCCCGGGTCGAACTGTACCGAGTTGTATTGCGCGCCTTCCATTTCCGTCTTGTCAATAGCAACTGACGATGACTGATCTTCGTTGAGAAAGAGCTGGCCTTCGTTGTTCGTGATGGCACGGTTCATCGCGGGATCCGTGTCCGTGAACGCCACGGAGAATTGCCGTGCGAGTTCCTCGCGCAATTTCCACATAGCGCTCGCCAAGAAATAGCTCTTGCCACTTGATGGACTGCCAGCCAAACTCATGATCACCATCGGGCACTCGAGCACCAGTTGCGGAATCTCCAGGTGACAATTGGGGCATGCAAGTCGACGAGTCTTGGAACCCGACGGGTCGATCGCTTCGCCCGCCGGCGTGAAGCGCGATGGGAGGAAACGCACCGGGTCCTCGGGTGTGAGCAATCGATCACCCAGCAATTCAGGATGCGCAGCAACCCAGAGCGTTTGATCCGGACGGAATCGGTGCCAGCAGTGGGGGCAAACGGCGCTGGATTTGAGTTTCCTACTCACTGTGGTGTCCTTCAAGGCCAGACGCGGGGTACAGGGACTGAATCGGCAATTTCCGAGGCGGTATTGCCCGGGTACAGGGCATGGTCTGCAGTCAAAAGGTACCCGCAGAAGAAATACGGGGCATTGGGTGTTGGGGGTTCATGGCGTACGCTGATTCCGTGCTGATTCATCCTGAGAACTCCACCGCACCGGGCGAGGACGAAGCCCTGTGCGAACCACGCGAGCGAGCATCCGCGATTCTTGGAATCGTGGCGGCCTTTGTGTTGGGATTGTGCGTCGCGCTTGCGGCGATCTTTGCTGGAGTTGGTCGGGTGGCCGCCGATGTCGCGGAGACGGCGCTCTATGGGTCAGACACCAGCATTGGAATGGATATCCGTAATGGAACCGGGAGGGGACTCAACGAGCCTGGTTCCGGCGCCGGGGCCGATGTCAACAACAGTGGAAAGCTCGCAGACGGTCCGGAGGAAGTAGCACCCCCACCCGGAAGCCCCGATGGCGCTGCCGCCGAAGGCGAGTCCCAATCAGCAGAATCCGTAACACTCGCTCCAGCCGGACCAGAAATCGAACCACCGAAATTTGGCTTCACGCAGCCGGATGCCCCACCTCCACCGCCGATGATCATGCCGACACCGCCGAGTGTTGCAGCGCCGGGCGTGCCAACCGGGCGCCCAACGCGCGGCGGTTCAGGAGCAGCCGGCGGCGGATCCACCGAGGGCCAGATCATCGATGTCGTGCAAGCATGGCCCGACTCGCGAATTAGCATCAATCTTGACGCGACTGGCAGCATGGCACCCGCCCGTAACGCAGTAGCCCGCGTGATTGCTGAGATTTTCGATAGTTTGCAGGGCGGCTCGATCACCGTCACTTGCTTTCGTGATGTCGTCTTAGGGGAACCAAACGAGGTGATCATCAAACCAACCATGAAGATCAAGCGGCCAGCCGATATTCGGCGCTTGGTGCAGCAAGTATTGGATGTGGAGCCCGGTGGCGGTGGAGATTCTGCGGAAACGGGCTACCAACTTGTCATTGCCAACATGAAGAAGCGGCAGCACGGAACCGCGAAGCGGCCGAACATCGAATTCATCGTGACCGACGCAGAGGAGAAGCAACCAGAACTCCTGAAGATCATGCGAGGACTGATGCGCGTTTCCAACACCCGGGTGTTCATCATCCGAGTCGATAGTTCGCCCCCAACTCGCACTGAGATCAAGTAACTACTTGTAGCGATACCTCCCTCCAAGCACACAAGAGCAAGGAACTCCATGTCACTACTCTCTTGGCTTCCCTGGCAAACACACCCCGGCGCATCGTGCGACCGCCGCGAGCGCAACTCCGCGATCGCTGCAATCGCTGGCTGCTTTGTGCTGGCGCTTGGTCTGGTGATTGCGGCGATTATGTTTGCAGCGCCGGCCGATCCGCCAGGCGATGATGCTGCGGGAACATCTGGTGACGGCTATGGAACAGGCTCCGGGAGCGGCTTCGGTGCGGGCGTCGGCAGCGGCAGTGCGCTTGCTGGCGACGGCCCAGGCGCCGGCACATCAGGAAATCTGCCTGGAGCCGTCGGTGATACCGCTGACTCTGCACCGCGCGGTCAACGCACTGGAACGCTTGCCTCTGCAAATGCGGTCGAAGGCGAGTCACTCGTCAGCGGCGAAAGTAAGGATCTACCGAAATTCGGTTTCACGCTGCCGAATGTCAATGACCCAATCGATCCTCCGCAAACCGCCACTGCGGTCGGTAAGAAGGATGGCAAGGACGGCGCGGGGCGTGCGGGCGCAGGCGGTGGTGGCGGCGCAGAGTTCATGGGAATTCCAACTTCCGCCAAGAACATCGTCTATATCTTGGACTTCTCGGCAAGTATGCGCAATGAAGATGGTCGGGAGAGTTTGCTCAAGAGAGAGTTGGCGCAGAGCATTCAGTCGCTCCGCGATGGTTGCAAATTCACGGTGATTCTGTTTGGGGTATCCCCCGAGAATGGCGCCACGCTAGTGGAGAGTCCGAACAAATCGGGAACCGTCTACACCAATGCGGTGCCGATGCCGCCCCGCGGCGAGTGGTTAGCCGCTACAGCATCCAATCGTGATTCAACGATCCGCTGGGTCACCCAACATGAATCGGATCCGGCGGGCGGAAGTGGCACATGGGACTCCATGCGCCTTGCCCTGCAGATGAAACCAGAAGCGATCTTTCTGTTGACCGATGGTGAATTTGACAGCAGTGACCTCGCCATGCTCCGCGATGAAATTACTGCAGGAAACAAGGAATCATTGACGCAAATCAACACCATTGCGTTCGCGAGCGAAAACGACGTGCAATCACTGCAAGCGATCGCCCAAGAGAACAAAGGCCTCTACCGCCGCGTCACCATCACTCCTCCATAAATCAACTCACCGCCGCGCGCGCCCGTCCCACACCACTGCGTTCCAGGTGTCCTCTAAACGCTCTTGAGCGCCACTCTCTGGTGGCCCAACGCGCTCGTCAATCACAGCACGTTCAATCTCTGGGAAATTCGCGGCGCCTTGCTCGATCCGCTGCCCCAGCTCATTGTTCCATGACGAGTAACGCGCAGCGAGTGCGGTAGCAATCCGGCCATCAGTACGAAGCGCTGCAGCCGCCTTGAGTCCAAATGCAAACGCATCCATGGACGCAATGTGGCCGTGGAAGAGATCCTCCGGGCGCCAGCTTTCACGGCGACGCTTGGCATCAAAATTCAAGCCACCGTTCGTGAATCCACCCGATGCCAGCACCACTTCCATGACACGGGTTGCCAATGCGTAGTCGGTTGGATACTGGTCGGTATCCCACCCGCAATTGGGGGTGCCCATGTTGGCATCCACCGAACCAAGTGCACCCGCAGCAGCGGCCACACGCAATTCATGCTCCATCTCATGAGCCGCCAAGGTGGCGTGATTTGTCTCAATATTCAGGGATATTTTGCCAATAAGCCCATGCTCACGCAGGAACCCCAGCACCGTCGCCGCATCAAAGTCATATTGATGAACACTTGGCTCGCGCGGCTTTGGCTCAATGTAGAGCGCGCCACGGAAACCAAGTTCAGACTTCCAGTCAACCGCCATTTGCAAGAGCCGCGCCATGTGCCCAAGGTCGCGCGGCATGTCGCGATTCAAGAGACTGGAGTAGCCCTCACGCCCGCCCCAGAACACGTAGCCATCTCCACCAAGGCGATGGGTGACTTCCATCGCGTGCTTGACCTGCGCGCACGCATGCGCAAAGACGCGAACGTCCGGGCTCGTTCCGGCGCCAGCCATGTAGCGCGGGTGCGCAAAGAGGCAGGCGGTGCCCCACAACAGTTTCTTGCCACTGGACTTCATGAGTTGCTGAAAGTGCTCGGCAACCTTGTCAAGCATGGCGTTGGACTCGCGCAGCGTTGCCAGTTCCGGCGCAATGTCACGGTCATGGAAACAGAAGCGGTCGATGCCGCATTTCTCCAAGAACTCAAAGAATGCATCGGCACGGTGCAGGCAATTGCTCAGCGTGTCGGTGCCGTCATCCCAAGGCATGAGCGCTGTGGGCGCACCAAACGGATCGGACAGCCCGTTTCGCATGGTGTGCCAATAGCACGCCGCAAAGCGCAAATGCTCGCGCATGGGCTTGCCATCAACTAGTGCATCGGCGTCGTAATGCCGAAATGCGAACGGATTTCTTGAATCCGGGCCTTCATAGCGAACACGATCGACGAAAGAAAAGGCGGGTTGCATATCGCTATTCTGCCACGGCTACCGCGCGCGCGCACGCCGCGCACGGAAGCCGATCCATGCTCCACTCCGCCGTCAATCATCTGCCGCTGGTCCTGATCATCTGCGGGCTCATGCTGGCGGTGGCGGCAATGGGCACCAAGGTGGCTATGCGCATCGGCATTCCGACTGCGCTTGGCTTCATTGGCGTGGGCATCTTGATCGGTGGACAAACCGAGTTACGCGCGCTGCTGCAAGGCTATGAGGGCGCGTACGCCATCGGAAATATCGCGCTGGCTCTGATTCTTTTCTACGGCGGACTATCCACCGATGTCCGCAAAGTACGTGGAATTTGGCTGCCTTCCATCACGCTGGCCACCGTTGGCGTCCTGGGAGT
>JBILYM010000008.1:0-21228 GCA_044377725.1 Phycisphaerales bacterium | reverse complement strand
TCCGTGTCCATGAATTCAACCATTACCGCGCCCGGCAGCAGCATTCCCTACCTTCGAACGCGCCTGTCGCTGATGATGTTTCTGCAATACGCGATCTGGGGCGCATGGCTTCCGATTCTTTATTCGTTCCTTTCCGGACACTTGAAGTTCACCGGAGAGCAGATCGGCTACTGCTTCTCCGCCGGCGCCCTCGGCGCGATCTTTGGCCCGTTCCTTGCGGGACAGCTGGCCGACCGCACCTTCGCCACCCAGAAGATTCTGGGCGTGAGTCACTTGGTGGGCGCGCTCTTGGTGTTCCTTATGGGAATGACCGGCGAGTTCAACTACTTCTTGGCGCTCTCTGCCCTGTACGGATTGGTGTACGCGCCGACCATGGCCTTGACCAACTCGCTGGCGTTCGCACACATTCCAAATCGAGACACGGACTTTGGGCCGATCCGCGTCTGGGGAACGGTTGGTTGGATCGCGGTGGGCATCACAGTTGGTCAGATTTTGTTCCGTTACCACACGCCGGTTGGCGTGAGTGCTGACGAAGTGACCGCTGCTCAGAATGCTGGACGCGCGGTGGCGTTCCAGATCAGTGCTGGCCTTGGCGTACTGATGGGTCTCTATTGCTTCATCCTTCCCAACACGCCGCCTTCGCGGAATGCCAAGCAGAACACGGCATGGCTTGAGGCATTTGGCGAAGTTGCCAAGATGCCACTCGTGCTGCTCTTTCTGATTGCAGTCCCGGTCAGCATCATTCACCAGTTCTACTTTGTGCAGGCGGACGCATTCATTGGCAGCGTTCAGGCATCCATTGTGGAGAAGGGCGCCTTTGAGAAGACCATCAGCGAGGTGTTCGGCGTTGGTGGTGGTTTGATGACCATCGGCCAGATGACGGAGATCTTGGTGCTTGCCATGATGCCGTTCCTCACCAAGTGGTTCACACGGAAGCATCTCTTGTTGATCGGCTTGGCCGCGTATGCGTTGCGCATGGCTCTGTGGGCATTCATGCCAACGTTGCCATTCGTGATGGCGGGCATTGCACTGCACGGCCTGTGCTTCGGCTGCTTCATCTTCGTGGCCTTCATGATTGTTGACGAGAACACCACAGGCGACATTCGTGCCACGGCGCAGAGCTTGTTCAATCTGGTCATCGTTGGTATCGGAACGATTGTCGGCAGCATTGTTGCGGCGAACATCGTCGGAAATTGGGCAAGTGCAAGCGGCACGATGGACTACGCCAAGTTGTTCACCGTCCCCATGTGGATGGCCGTCGGTTGCTTTGCGATCATTCTGGTTGCCTACCCCAACCGCTCCAAATCGCTGACTAAATAGGTGCCGTTCACCCCTGTCCCCAATCAAAAGAACTCCCGAGTCGTCAAACGACGGCTCGGGAGTTCTTGTTTCCATCAGCTTTCGTCACAGTCAGCCGCGTCACCCCGTCGCGCCCAACGCGCGCTGCTCCGCATCCCAGTCCGCGTGGAACTTCAACTTCGCTTCCTCGCCTGGGATGACCAGCGCCACGACCGGCGTCCCCTCCTTGAGCGGGGTGCCGTCAAGCGCAGCGATATCAAACTTCGGCTGATTGCCCTCGTGGATCGCCAGCGCCTTCTCCAAGACCTGCTGTTTCTCCACCGGGATCTTCGCCCAGCTCTCGCGCCCGCGACACTTGGGGAACTTGCTGCACCCAAGCCACGGCCCGCGCTTACCGGTGCGCAGATTCATCGGCGCGCTGCACTTGGGGCAGGGCAGTTCCGTCACATACGGCGGCGGCGACGGGAACTTCAGTCCGCCCTTCTTGTCGATATTGAGAATGAAATCAGTCTCACGGTTGACGCTCGTTAAGAAGTCACCGAAGCGACCGGTGCGCAGGATCATCGGCGAACCATCCACTGGGCAGCGAATGTCCACCTTCTCCGGCAGCAGCGGCTTACCTTGACGATTCACCGGTGCCGCATACGCGCACGCTGGCTGTGTCTTCACCTTGCGCGGCTTGACCGGCTTGGCTGGCTTCGCCGACGCCTTGCTCTTCTTTGCCGGTTTCGCCGGCACCTTTGCTGGCGGTAACTCCACGGGAATCTGTTCGCGGTATCCGCTGCACGAAAGGAATTTGCCGGTCTTTCCAAGGCGATACTCGCAGCGTCGACCACACAACGGACACGCATACGGCGACGGAGTTCCCTCCGCCTTCACGTGGGCAGTGTCAGCAGCCGCAAGTCCGGCCACCACGTCCTTGAACGGCACATAGAAGCGGTGCAACATCTCTTGCCACTTCTCCTTGCCTTCAGCGATCTCATCAAATTCCTCTTCAATCTTGCGCGTGTAGCCAATGTCCATGAAGCCATCCTTGAACGGCTCCTCCAAGAATCCGCACACGGCAATGCCAATATCGGTTGCATGGAACGCGCGGCTCACCTGTTCCACATACTTACGTGCCTCGATCGTATTGATGATCGATGCATACGTGGACGGGCGCCCGATTCCTTGTTTCTCAAGTTCGCGCACCAAGCTTGCTTCGTTGAATCGTGCCGGCGCGCTGGTGAATTTCTGCTGCGGATCAAGCCAGAAGGGCGCCATTTCTTGGCCCTCTTTCATAGCCGGCAACTCCTGATCTTCACCTTCACCGCGAATGCCGGTGACGGTGTAACCATCAAAGGTCTGCACGCGTCCGTTGGCCTTGAAGATGGCACCGGTTGCCTTATCGCTGCGCTCCAACAGCACTGCCGTGGAGTCGTACTGCGCGTCGGTCATTTGGCACGCAACAAAGCGCTGCCAAATCAGGTTGTACAAGCGCCACTGTTCCTCATCGATCACGCCGCGCAACATCTCCGGCGTGCGCCGCACATTGGTTGGCCGAATCGCTTCATGCGCCTCTTGCGCGCTCTTGTTGCTTGATCCATAGAAGCGAGCCTTCTCCGGCAGATACTTCGCGCCGTATTTCTCAGTAATGAACGAACGCACCGTGCCCAGCGCCTCGCCGGACAACGCAGTGGAGTCAGTACGCATGTACGTGATCAAACCGACTGGCCCTTCGCCCGGAACGTTCACGCCTTGATAGAGCATCTGCGCAACGCGCATGGTGCGGTCGGTGCCAAAACTCAGCGCGTAACTGGCACTCGATTGCAACGTACTGGTGATGAACGGCGCCCGCGGCTTGCTGCTGGTGCCACTGCGATCAATGCTCTTCACGCGGTAACGAACGCCAGCGCCAATGGTGCCGCGTACCGTTCGCTGCCAACGCGCAAATCCAACGGCTTCCGCGTCTTCGCGCAGATCAACCGTCACGCTCTCCAGGCCAACCGCTTCCGCCACGGACCGCACACGCGTCACCAAGTCATCGCCCGGTCCGTACCAGCGCAGTTCTTGGGGCAGGGGAGTCTTGGTCTTCTTGTCTTCTTCCTTCTTGCGCATCACCCAGTCGGGAATGGCAATGGCAGGAGTTTTTGAACTGAAATCCGCCAGATCCTCATACTTTGGAACTTCGCGTCCCAGATCAAATGCCTTGCCCGCCACTTGCACCAGTTCGCACTCGATGCCGCTGCGCTCTGCAAGCCAATGTGCCTGTTCCTTCTTGGTGGGCGCCTTGTTGCGTTCATCGCGGCGCGCCATGAATGCGTTCCAGTCTTTCGCCATCGCTGTGCCCTTGGCGGCGTCCGGCGTCATGGCAGCCTCAACCTTCCAGTACTCATCCGGTTGGAATGCACGAATCTCGCGCTCGCGATCAACAATGAGTCGCAGCGCAACGCTCTGCACGCGCCCCGCGCTGAGTCCACCGGCCACTTTCTTCCATAGCACCGGGCTGACCATGTAGCCCACGATGCGGTCCAAGATGCGGCGCGCTTGTTGCGCGTTCACGCGGTTGATATCGATCGGCCGGGGCGCCTCGAACGCCTTGAGAATCGCGCCGCGGGTGATCTCATCAAACTCCACGCGCTTCGCCTTCAATGGATCCACGCCCAAGAGTTCCGCCAAGTGCCAAGCGATCGCTTCGCCCTCGCGGTCCAAGTCGGTTGCGAACCAGATCTCGCTGGCGTTCTTGGCGAGCTTCTTCAGTGCCGTGACTTGCGCGCGGCGGTCGTCACTCACTTCATAGGTTGGCTCAAAGTCGTGCTCCAGGTCAACGCCCGGCACCGGCTGCTTGACACCTTTGGGGGCACGCTTCGGCAGGTCCCGGATGTGGCCCTTGGAGGCTTCCACCTGAAAGCCGGCCCCGAGGTACTTGGTGATGGTCTTCGCTTTGGCGGGACTTTCCACGATCACCAGCTTGTAGCTGCCCTTGGCGGCGGGCGCAGCGTCCCCCGGTTCATCGTTTGTGGCTGTCTTTGCAGGCTTTGTTGGTCGTTTTGCCATATTGGATCGTCTTCCGCGCAGCCGAAATCAAGAGCACCGTCTGTCGGGGCTCCATCGGCGGAGGGGTGGTACTTATATGAGGAGTCGTCGTTACGACCCAAATAGAGTCCCAATAACCTCGCGGGCAGCCTCAGGGGCAGTCCGCAGCGGGGAGTCGATCCAAATCGACCCGGGGATCGCCTTGAAACGCCGCAACCAGGTGCGTTGCTGGCGTGCAAATTGCCGGGTGCGCACGCAGATGTCTTCCGTGGCTTCCTCAATGGTGCACTCGTGGGCAAAGTGCCGCAGCAGTTCGCGGTATCCCACGGATTCAATCGCTTGCCGATTGAGTGGCCCCTTGGCAAGCAGCTTGACCAGTTCGCGTTCAAGGCCTCCAGCCAGCATGGCACGAACGCGAGCATTGATTCGTTGGTTGATCAGTTCCACTGGCCACTCCAATCCAACCGCATGCGTGCGCGGCGGCAGTGCCCGCGGCGCATCGCTCCACTGTTGTTGCAGTTCGCTCAACCGTTGCCCGGTGATCATCCAGACTTCTAAGGCACGCACCGTGCGGCGGCGATCGTTTGGATGAATGCGCGATGCAGCGATCGGGTCATGATGCGCAAGATCGCCGCGCAGAATTTCCGTTGGCAGCGCTTCGAGCCGCGCGCGAATATCTGGATCACCGGGCGGTCCATCAAACATTCCTTCCACCATGCTCTTGACGTAAAGATTCGTTCCGCCCACCACGATGGCGTGCTTGCCGCGCGCATGAATCGCTTCAATCGCAACCTGCGCGCCGTCCACCCAGTCCGCCACCGTGAACGCGCCGCCGTGTGGATCGGCAACATCAATCATGTGGTGCGGCACGCCGCGGCGCTCTTCCATGGTTGGCTTCGCGGTGCCAATGTCCATGCCGCGGTACACCTGCATGCTGTCCGCGCTGACGCACTCGCCGCCGCCCGGCATGGTGAGCGCCAATTCAACGGCCAGTGCAGTCTTGCCGCCGGCGGTGGGGCCAAGCACCAGCACGGTCAGTGGCCGGCGCTGGGAATCGTGCGGGGTGATGGGCTGGTCGATGCGCATTTCGTATAGTGGAAGTATGACCGATCACGCCGCCTCGCTCCCACGTACTTCCGCCCGACGTTCGATTGATTCCTATGACCCCAAAGGGAAGCGCGTCTTTTTACGCGCCGACTTCAACGTCCCCACCGATGACGCTGGGAATATCACCGATGACCGACGCATTCGCGGCGCGCTGCCCACTATTCAGTCACTGATAGCCCGGGGCGCAGCGGTGGTGGTCGCCAGTCACTTTGGTCGACCAGCCGGAACCGGCTACGAAGCCGCGGAGAGTTTGCAGCCCGTCTTTGTGCGCCTCAAAGAACTGCTGGCTGGTCAGGCCGAAGTCCTCTTTGCGGGACAGACTCCAACCGAC
Source organism: Phycisphaerales bacterium (assembly GCA_044377725.1). Lineage (GTDB taxonomy): Bacteria > Planctomycetota > Phycisphaerae > Phycisphaerales > SM1A02 > UBA966. The sequence goes on along the minus strand of JBILYM010000008.1, from coordinate 15,476 downwards.
AGCGCCACGCAGGCGGCGGTTGCACAACTCAAGCCTGGGCAGGTGTTGCTTCTGGAAAATCTCCGCTTTGAGAAGGGTGAGAAGAAGGGCGACCCCGCCTTTGCTGCAACGCTGGCTGGCTACGCAGACGCGTATGTGAACGATGCGTTCGGCGCATCGCATCGTGCCGATGCATCCATGGTGGCACTGCCGCGCGCGATGAAGTCGCGTGGGGCGCCAGCGCTGACAGGGCGCTTACTAGAGAAAGAATTGCAATTCTTGGGCGCCGCGCTTGAAGCGCCTAAGCGTCCATTTGTTGCCATCGTCGGCGGCGCCAAGGTCAGCGACAAATTGTTGGCCATCTCCAATTTGTTAGGCAAGGTGGACATGGTTATTGTGGGCGGAGCCATGGCCTACACGTTCCTGCGCGCGGAGGGCGTGACCACCGGGTCAAGCCTCGTGCAGCCAGAGATGATCGAAAAAGCGCGCGACATTCTGCGCGCTGCGCAGGAGCGTGGTTGCACCATCTTGCTGCCGATCGACCATGTCTGTGGTCGCGCACTTGCTGCAGGAACGGAAACCTGCGAAGTGGTCGGCGGTATTCCGGACGGCTGGATGGGGCTGGACATTGGACCGCGCTCACGCGACCTGTTTGCTGAAGCGTGCCTCACGGCCAAGCAAGTGGTATGGAACGGACCGATGGGTGCGTTTGAGACGGCCCCATTTGATGTGGGCACCATGACCATCGCCCGTGCGCTTGCTGCAGCCACCCGTACCGGCGCCATCACTATCGCGGGAGGTGGCGACACCGCGTCAGCGTTGGACATTGCACACCTTGCCGACGCACTCACGCACGTTTCAACCGGCGGTGGTGCCAGCCTGGAAATGCTCGAAGGCAAGCGATTTGAGTCGGTGGATGTCCTTGATCCCGCGTGAGGACATTGCCGCTACTGCCCCTGTACCTGTCCGTCTATAGTGTGTACATCAACGGAGCTCACACCATGCGCAACGCACTCGTCACCGCCGCCGCTAGTCTTGCTCTCGCACTTTCGTTCGTATCCGGCGCACGCGCGCAGGATGAGAAGAAGCTCGAGGTGGGAAGCACTGCTCCGGAAGGCTTCGCCGAACATTTGGAATTCGTCCAGGGCGACAAGGTTGAGACCTTCAGCAAAGACAAGGTCTACGTGGTGGAATTCTGGGCAACGTGGTGCGGGCCGTGCAAGCGCTCCATTCCGCATCTCACTGAACTGCAGACGGACCTTGGTTCGCGTGGTTTAGAAATCATTGGCGTGAGCGATGAGCCCGTTGACCTTGTCAAGAAGTTCGTCAAGGAGAAGGGCTCTGCGATGGGCTACACCGTGGCCACGCAGAAGAAGGACGACACCTTCATCAAAGACAAGTGGTTTAAGGCTGCTGGTCAGACGGGCATCCCGTGCGCTTTCGTCATCAATCGCTCCGGAAAGATCGTTCACATCGGCAACCCGCTCGATGAGAACTTTGACCGCATCATCAAGCAGACCTTGGCCAACCGCTACGACCCGGAATTGATGTCGCGCGTGGAGCCAACAATCAACGCCGCACGCCGAGCCGCCAAGAGCCGCAACTTCAAGGAGGCGAGCAGCCTGTACGCCAAGGCGATCGCTGAAAATCCGTCCACGCTGCTTGAGTACAGCTTTGAATCCTGGCGCATGCTCAACGAGCAAGCGGACGACACCGATGGCGCCAAGGCGCTTCTGACAAGCACCATTGCCGGCATCAAGACCGACAAGTACGCACTGATTGAAGCCGCCAACTACTTGGCGACTGATGCCAACATCAAGAAGCGTGACCTCGACGCCGCGCAAGTGGTGGCGGACATGCTGAAGGCACTGCCCGGTACTCAGGATGATCCAGAAGTCTTGGCTGCCATGGCTGCTGTTTCAGCGGGGCGCGGCAATTTCGCAGCAGCGGCGGAGATGCAATACGGCGCGTGGATGGCGGCCGTACCCGCTGCCAAGCCCGCGGCCAAGCGTGCTTTTGATTCCTACGAGGCCAAGGCGAAGGATCCGAAGGCAACCGCGAAGTGAGCGTGCCCTCCGTGGACGGATCGAAACCAGCGAATCCTTACCTGACTGATCGACGGCTCCTTGTTGAGCCGTCGATTCTTTCCGCAGACTTCACGCAGCTTGGTGATGACTGTCGTGCTGCGATCGCCGCTGGTGGTGATGCGCTGCACGTTGACATCATGGATGGGCATTTCGTCCCCAACATTTCCTTGGGACCAGTGATCTGCGCTGCCACGCATCGCGCCGTGCCCACGGTATTTCTTGATGTCCATCTGATGGTGACGGACCCCGCACGCTGGGTGGATGCATTTGCAGACGCCGGAGCAGGGCACATTCAGTTTCATGTTGAAGTGGTGCCGCGCCCAGCGTCGCTGGTGGAACAGATTCGGGCTCGCGGCATGACTGCTGGCATTGTCCTCAATCCGGACACTCCTGCGTCCGCATGCTTTGATGCGCTGCCCATGGTGGACACTGCCATGCTGATGAGCGTGCATCCTGGCAGGTCTGGTCAATCATTCATTGCCTCGGTGCTCACCAAGGGGCCAGAGTTACTGGCGCGTATGCGTCCAGAGCAGCGGCTCATGATTGATGGCGGTGTTTCGCCCGTTACGGCGCCTGCGTGTCGCGCGGCGGGCTGCAGCGTCCTGATCAGCGCCACGGCCATCTTTGGCAGCAACGATTACGCGCGTGCAATCACCGCGCTCCGAGGATGACCTGATGCCCGGCACCACGCTTTGGCTCTTTCGTCCTGCAGAAACGGCGTGGGACGCTGAGCAGCGCCTGCGTGGCAGCACGGACTTGCCTGCCATTGAAGAGTCGCTTGCCGAACTTCGACAACGCGTGGCTCGCCTTGGGGATGGCCCGGAGTATCTCTATCACCCAGCCGATGAAGCGGCTATCGAAAGTGCGCGCATCGTTGCCAGTCGATTTGCCTGCCAAGTCCGCGCTCATCGCGATCTGGCGGACCCCGACTTCGGTTTGCTGGAGGGGTTGAGTCTCTCCGAGTTTGAGCGCCGCTTTGAAAGTCGATACGCGGAGTGGGTTGCCTCACCGTTGACAGTGATTCCCCCGGAAGGCGAGCCGCTCGCCGATGCTCGAGCGCGCATTCTTGACGCGTTGGCGGAAATTTTTGATCGCCACCCCGGCAAGCGAATTGGAATTGTGCTTCACGTCACCGCGCTTGGAATTGTGCGTGATGCACTGGCGCGCGGAGATGGCTCGCGCCTGTGGGAACGCGTTGAAGGCCGAACGTGGTGCACCCAGTACGCGCTCCCTTCCGACGCCGCGCTGCTTCTCGGCGACTGATGCGCTCGCTACACTGCGGTTTCTTCATAGGAGCTTCGGAGTGCCAGAACCCACGTGGACACAGACCCCAGTTGTCACCAAGAAAGCCGTTCCGGACGGTCTGTGGACGCAATGCCCCGAATGCGAAGAGACCATCTTCTGCAAGAGCCTTGAAGCCAACCTGATGGTCTGCCCCAAGTGCGATCATCACATGCGCGTTTCCGCGCGCCGACGTATCGAACAACTCCTTGACCCCGGCACCTTCGAAGCGCTCGACGCTGACATGGCGCCACTGGATCCGCTTGGGTTCGTTGATCAAAAGGCATACATCGATCGCATCAAAGACATGCAGCTCAAGACCGGTGAAAACGATGGCGTGCAGACCGGCACTGGGTTTATCAAGGGCCGCAAGGTGGTTGTTGGAGTCATGGATTTCACGTTCATGGCCGGCTCCATGGGCAGCGTGGTGGGCGAACGCCTGACCCGCGCCATTGAGTACGCAACAGATCACAGTCTTCCGCTGGTCATTGTGTGTTGCTCGGGTGGAGCGCGCATGCAGGAGTCCGGATTCTCACTGATGCAGATGGCCAAGACCAGTGCTGTGCTGGCTCGGTTTGATGACGCGGGCGGTTTGTATATCGCAGTGCTTGCTGACCCAACCACTGGTGGAGTGACCGCCAGTTACGCCATGTTGGGCGATGTGATCTTTGCTGAACCCAAGGCATTGATTGGATTTGCAGGCCCGCGCGTCATTCAGCAGACCATTCGTCAGGAACTTCCACCCGGCTTCCAGACCGCCGAATTCCTTCAGAAAGCGGGCTTTCTTGACCGCATTGTGCATCGGTCTGCTTTGCGCACTGAAATCAGCCGCATCATTGACTACTCAGGAAAGTAGTCGTTGAGCTCTCCCGTGATGACGGACGCTGCAGCGATTCTCCCTATGACCCCGCTGCGTGCGGCGGTGTATGCAGCGCTGTCTTCGGTCATCTTTGGATGCATGTTTCTACCAATCGGCGAAGTGGCGATCGCGGTGCCATTGGCTGCGGTTCCCCTGGTGTGGATCGTGCGCCGAACACCAACTCTAACTGCGCCGCGTGCAGCGTTCCCATGGCGCATTGCGTTTGCAGTGGCTGGTGTGCTGTGGGTGAAGTGGTTTGTCTTGCACTTCTGGCTCTTGCAAGTCACCGTGGCCGGCACGCCTGGGCTGGCCGCATTTTGCACGATGCATGATCTGTTTGCCCTGTTCCTATTGGTGTGTTGCGCCCGCGTCTTACCGGTGCGAACGCCGTGGGCAGTGCTTCTTCCACTGGCCTTCGGCGCCGAGGAAGCATTTCGTGCAGCCGTATTCTTTGATGGCTACCCGTGGTTTCGCTGGGGGCATCCACTGATTGAGTTCCCCATGCTCACCCAGGGCGCAGATCTGATCGGCGAAATATTTTGCTCACTCTTGGTGCTTGCCTGTGCTGGCGCCATGGTGGACGCACGTGACCGGGCACGTGAGCAGGCGCAGTCCGGCGTACCTGATGATGCAGGCACGCAACTCGATCGCATTCGCCGAGTCGGCGTCTTGAGTGTGACGCCGGGTGCCGTGTTCTTTCTGCTGTTCCTGGGATTTGCCTTGTGGTACGGCTCGTGGCGGCTGTGGCAGGCGCCAACGGAGCAGGGGCCTGGGGTGCTGCTCATTCAGACCAACCTTGCGACAAGTAACAAAGTTGGATGGGCCGCCCGCGATCAAGTGCGCGACATTCCTGCGTTCGCTGAACTCACCCTGCGCGCCGCGCTTGATTGCACGGAACACGCACAACCGATCACGCTGGTTGTTTGGCCGGAGACCATGCTTGCCGGCTACGGACTTGAACCAGACACGATCGCCTTGCAAGAAGCGAACGGATGGTTTCCTGGCGATCGATTCCAGAAGATTGCCTCGGCGATCAGCGAACGGGTCGGGGTGCCGCTCCTTGTCGGTAGCCCAGTATTCATCGGCCTGCGAGCGGAGGGCGATCGATTTGCATGGGACAAGCAGTTCAATAGCGCGTATTTGGTGAGTAAGAATCCGCCACCATATCCCCGCTACGACAAGGTCTTTCTGGCGCCCTTCGGCGAGACCATGCCGTACATCTCCAATTGGGATTGGCTGGAGCGCTTACTGTTGGCCATTGGTGCTGCCGGGATGACCTTTGACCTTGATCGCGGCGGGGAACCGGTGCGCTTTGAGATTCCGTGGAACGGGCGCACCGTGCGGATTGCGCCCGCTATCTGCTTTGAAGACGCCATGACTTGGGTGACGCGCGACTTGGTGTATCCAGCCGCAGGTGGGCGCGCGCGGGCCGCTGACCTGTTGGTGAACATCAGTAATGATGGTTGGTTTGGCTGGTATGACCTGGGTCGTACCCAGCACCTGCAATTGGCACGATTCCGCTGCATTGAGACGCGCACGCCCATGGTTCGCTCCGCCAATACGGGCTTGTGTGCGGCCGTCGATTCGTCTGGCCGGATGGTGGCATCGCCGCCACCGCCGCGCACCAGTAACTGGTTGTACGCCTCGCCACCACTTGATGAACGAACCGCACCCTTTGCGGGCGTTGGCGAAGTAGCATCAATTTCACTCATGCTGACCTGCACTGCCATCGTTGCTCTCCGGTTCGCTCGCAGGCATTCCGTGATCGCCGCTACAGCGAACGTCGCCACCGTGTTTCCAGCCATGATGGCGATGTCCATCATCTTTGCTGGTTGCGACAATACGACGTCCACCACTGCCGATCAACCGTGGTCGAGTCGATCACAGAGCATGGAGCAAACCGGCACCGCAAAACTGTCCGACCAGGGTCGCCCCGCCGAACAGGCGCTTCCTGTTGAGTCAAGTGGTAACGCTCGCCTTGCCGCGGTCACACTGCTTCGCCAGGCAACTACATCGCAAGTGCCGATCTATCGTGCGAATGGTTGCGAAGCACTCACCTCATCACCTGCTGATCTGCGCGCAGTGGTTGTTCCGCTCCTATCTGACCCAAACCGTGGTGTGCGATTCGTTGCAGCCATGGGCGTGGGGCGCGCGAATCTCACCGACCTTGCCGATCAGGTACAGCCACTGCTTGTTGACGAGAGTCCGTCCGTGCGAGCGGCCGCTATCTGTGCGCTCACCAAGCTTGGTCGGCCGGTGGACCCGAGCCCGCTCGGAGCGATGGTTGTTTCGGATGACCCAGAGATTCGGTCCAACGCCTTCTTGGTGCTTGGTGAGTTGGGTAACAAGTCCGCAGTGGCGATGATCCGCGCATCGCTGGGCAAGGGCATGCAGCAGGTCAACCCCGCGCGCATTCGTATTGTTGAGCTACAGGCCGCTGAGGCGCTGGTCCGCTTGGGCGAGCCCGATGGAATTGAACCGATCCGAGCCGCGCTGTACGCCCCGAGCGAGCAGGCGGAATTCACCGCCCTGGCGGCTCAGCAGGTTGCCCGTCTCAAGGACGAGGGATCCCGCCCGATCCTGATGCGGCTGATCGACGGTACCGGCATATCGGCCCGTCCCACCGAAATTCGGATTGTTTGTGCCTCGGCGTTGGCTCAGATTAGCGTCCAAGATGCGTCGGCCGTAACCCGGTTCGCGCGGACCTTGGTCAAAGACCGGGAAGCGGCGGTTCGCGCCGAAGCAGCCTTGGCGCTCGGTTATGCGTCAGGACCGATGGCGGTGTCTGAATTGGAGCCGATGCTCTTTGACCCGAGCCCATCGGTGCAGCTGGCGGCGGCATTGGCAATTGTTGTTGCAACCGCACCCCATTGACAGCACGTATATATTTCAGGTACTACTGATAACAGTCTGGCGGATCATTCCCAAAGAGATGACCCGTTCCAGACCCGTCTGATTGCTCTGAACAACACATGAATAAACCCCGCGCTCGGCATGTTGCCGAACGCCGGGTTTCTTGAGGCACCCGCACCGTGCACATCCTCACCAAGATCCTCGTCGTCCTCGTCGCCCTGTTGGTTGTTGCGCTTGTGCCGCTTGCGGCCGTGTCATCAACGAATCAGTTCGTGTTCAAGCAGCAGGCCACTGATGCTCAAGCGAACCTGAAGAAGCAAGAGGCGGAGCTCGCCGTTGCCAGCGACGCATACAACGCCAGCGTTGCCGCACTGCAGTCGAAGGTTGCCACGCTTGAGTCACAGATCCGCGCAGCCACCATGGAGCGTGATAAGGAAACCCAGATGCGCGCTGACAAGGAGCGCGATCTTGAGCGTTCACGCATCGAGCTTGCGGAGCTCAAGGGTCAAGTTGGCGCGTTCAGTGCCAACGACACGCTGCAGACCAAGTTGATTGATGCCATGCGCCAGGACATTGAAGGCGCTCGCACCCAATACCTGTCCGCTGAGAAGGCTCGCGTTGAAATGCAGGACTCGCTTGCGCGCATGCAGGGCGACCTTGATAGCGAGACCGCTGCCAAGCGCCAATTGCAGGAACAACTTCAGAAGGTCAGTGAAGACAAGGAACGCGCCATGGCTGATGTGCAGCGCTACGCGGCCCTGCACGGCTCTGTGGCTCCTCGAGCCGGCACGACCGCTGATCCCGCACTCCCGCTCGTTGCTGACCGTTCGCTCAGTGCCACGCTCATTGATGTGAAGCGCGAGCCGGATGCCACCTTGGCCGAAATCAACGCGGGTAGCCGCGACGGCATCAAGGAAGGCTGGGTCATGACCATCGCTGACGGCGCTAATTTCATCGGCAACCTGCGGATCGTGCAGGTTGATGTGAACCGCGCCGTGGGCATTGTTGAACTTGAAGACGCCACCACCCGTGGCGAAGTGAAGTCTGGCCAGCGCGCCATCGCCCGCAAGGGTGAATAAGCCCGCTATTGTCCAAAGGCCCGCTATTGTCCAAAGGCCCGCTATTGTCCAAAGGCCCGCTATTGTCCAAAGGCCCGTAAGGGTGAGTCATTTGTCCTGAGCACTTCCATGAAATCTGCAGCTACCGCCTCTACCCCAACCAACGCCGTCAAGCGCGCCAAGCCGCAGCTGAATATCTACACAGGGCTTCTGGTGGTTGCCGTCCTGATGGCGATGTTTGGAACCGCGGTTGTTGCCATGATGAACGATGATGCCTCCGACAATAGGGGTTTTTTCGGCGTGGTCCCCACTCGATGACCTGCTGATTCGCTTCCAACTCGCTGACTCGACGACCTTCTGACTCGCTCATCGAATGGGTTTGCTATCCTGCCCGCAATGGGTCGCTCAGCGACTCCTGTTGCGGCGGAGTCCGCGATGGATGCATGGCTTCAGGAAGGAGCACCACTTTGGCTCTCGAGATCGATTGGCTTTCACGCCTCTTTAGTGTTGATATGGGGATTGACCTTGGCACGTGCAACACCTTGGTGTGCGTGCGAGGCGAAGGCATCGTATTGAACGAGCCATCAGTGGTGGCTGTCCGCAAGGGCACCAACATCGTTCTCAATAATGGTGAAGCCGTCGGCTTTGCAGCGAAGGACATGCTGGGCAAGACGCCAGGCTCCATCAGCGCGGTTCGCCCGTTGAAGGATGGAGTCATTAGCGACTTCGCAGTCACTGAAGCGATGCTTGGTTACTTCATCAAGAAAGTCAACGGCAAGAGCACGCGCATCTTTGGACCACGCGTCGTCATCGCTATTCCCTCGGGCATCACCAGCGTTGAGAAGCAGGCCGTCTATGAGAGCGCTGAGCGTGCCGGTGCGCGCCGCGTGTACCTGGTACATGAGCCAATGGCAGCAGCGATTGGTGCAGGTCTGCCGGTTGCTGAACCAACGGCAAGCATGATCGTTGATATTGGTGGTGGTACCAGTGAAATTGCCATTATTTCGTTGGCGGCCATTGCTGAATGCGAAAGCCTGCGCGTTGCCGGTGATGACTTTGATGAAGCCATTGCCAATCACATGAAGCGCGTGCACGGACTGCTGATTGGTGAGCAGACCGCAGAACGCATCAAGATTGAAATTGGATCCGCTGCGCCGACTGGCCCGGAAATGAAGATGGATGTGCGTGGTCGCGATATGAAGTCTGGCTTGCCGCGCAAGATTGAGGTCACTAGCCAAGAGATCCGCGAGGCACTCTCCGAGCCCGTTGGACTGATCGCGGAAGCGGTCGTTCGCGTCCTGGAGAAGGCAAAGCCAGAATTGGCGGCTGACTTAGTTGACAACGGAATCACGATCGCTGGCGGTGGTGCGCTTCTGCGCGGCATCGACAAGGTCTTCCATCAGGCCACTGGTCTGGATGTGAAGATTGCCGACGAGCCGCTTTCATGCGTTGCTCGTGGCACCAGCAATTACCTTGAGAACCTTGACTTGTTCAAGGACACGCTTGAGTCTGACGCCGATTCCGTCTGAGTGAACCTCGCATGCCGTTTGTCTCCAGTCGTCGAATCCTTGTGATCGCGCTCGGTGGAGCTGCGCTGCTTTGTGCGTTGCCACAATCCTTTCAAACGCCCTGGTCGGGGACTCTGGCGACGGTGTTGTGGGCACCGCTGGCGCCGGGGGCATCGGTATTGGCGTGGGCGCGTGACTGGGTTCGCGCACCGGCGGAGCCATATCAGGGACTCCCAGAGGAGTTGCGTGCTGCGCGGGAGGACCGCGACCGCTTGCAGGGCGAATTGGACGCAGTGCAGTTGCGCGTTGGGCAGCTGGAACGTGAACTGGGTGAACTTTCTGGATATCGCCCCGCGGACCGTGCTGGCTGGCAACCGCGCGTAGCCACGGTGATCGAGCGTGGAGCGGGTCGACCCGCCGGGCTCTTGGGGATTGATGTTGGCACCGCCCAAGGAATTGGCGAGGGTGACCCAGTAGTGGTTGGTGGAAATCAAATCATCGGCGTGATTGCCGCAGGTGGGGCGGAGAACCGTTCCTGGGTGATCCCGCTGGACGACCGCCGCTGTGGTCGCATTGATGCGATCGTTCTTCCTGAGGGCAAGGACGGCGCGTCTGACCCATCAGGAGGCACTGGCGCGGGCGGAAAGAAGGCCGACAAGGGTGGCAAGTCGGACAAGTCTCGCAACGGCACTCGCGCCACCGTCCTGGTCCAGTTGGTGCCGCAGGGCAACCGAACGCTGGTGGGGGAGTTGGAGTCGCCGGCGGACGTCAAGCCAGGCGATTCAGTTCAACTCAGCGATGCGGCGTGGAGTACGGCTGCACAGGGCATGCGGATCGGCGTGGTGGAGTCGGAGGGCGCGCTTGATGCCAACCCACTCCGGCGTCGCATTACCGTACGGATGGAGTCCGATCCGCTGCGCCAATCTCGCGTGGTGGTGAAAGTGCGGGCTGCGGTGCAGGGTCAAGGCGCGCGCGGCACAGGAGCTGCCAAGTGAGGTGGTGGGTCTTCATTCCAGTGCTGGCGTTGGTGCTCACCATGGATGCCGCATTCATGCCGGCGTGTGCCATCGGCGGGCATGTTCCACAACTCTGGCCCTTGCTCTTGGCGTTCGTTGCGCTGTACGCCTCGCGCGGCTCGGCGCTGTGGGCCGCCATGATGGTGGGTGTTTGGCTGGACGCCATGCATCCAGCGCTCGATACGTCTGGCGCTACCCCGCGCGCCGTCTCGGTCTTTGGCCCGCATATCTTGGCGTGCGCAGCGGGTGCTTGGTGCGTCCTGGAGACCCGCACATGGCTCTATCGCCGCAATGTGCTGACCGTGGCGTTCTCCACTTTCAATTGCGCGCTGTTGGCTTCGTTGGCCTTTGTTGCCATCGCGGGGATTCGTGGTTTGTATGCAGACTCTTCACCACTGTGGGGCGGCGGTAGTGGCGCGGTGGCGGTGGGTTCAGACATGCTCGACGCGCTGTACTCGGCAGTCATTGCCATCCTGCCGGCCTGGGGCTTGCAGTCCACGCTGACGTTGTGGGGATTTGCCACCGCCGGACCCCGCTTTGCAGGCGGCAACCGGATGAACCGCGGCAACGACTAACCCCGCGCTAGGCTTCCACCAATGGAACAAGTTTCGGCGATCCTCCTCTTTGACGACGGCCGTGGTGACCTCGGTCCGCTCTCCGATCTGCGTGCTTCCTTTGAGCAGCGCACTGGCGGTCGAACCCTGCTTGAGGCAGCGGTGGCCCTGCGTGAACATCCAGTGCGCGTGGCAACCGCACCGCGCTACGCGGCACTGGTGACGGAACGGCTTGGTGCGGAATGCACCGCGCCGGTTGCTGCCGCCATCTGTGTGAACGGCCGACTGCATGCGCGCATGGACGCAGCACTGCGCCAGCGGTTCGATGCCTTGCATGTGGGAAGTGCGCTGGTGAGCTCGGATGGATCAGTCGTTGCCGCGCGCCTGGCTGGCGTAGCGTTGCAAGCATTCATTGCCAGCGTTGTGGCCGGAGCGCCGTCATTGACCCCCGATGTAACGGTTGTGCCCACAGACATTCCATTATGGTCGCGCCCGTGGCATCTCCTGGAGGCATCGCGGTTTGGCGCCATCATCGCTGCAGACATCGAAGCCGTCGCGGCCGCATGGGAAGTACATGAACGCGGCGTTGTGCCAGCGCACGCCACACAGGTGGGTACGGAGCAATGCCACATCCACGCCACTGCGCGCCTGGGTGTGGGCGTAGTGCTTGACACAACCAACGGTGCAATCTTGGTGGACCGCGATGCTGAAGTGCGGCACGGAAGCATCGTCACCGGACCGGCGTTCATTGGTGCCAAGACCATCGTGTCCGACCGTTCGGTATTGAAAGCGCGCACCGCGCTTGGACCGCAGTGTCGTGCGGCGGGTGAGATTGGTTCGGTGATCTTCCAAGGGTGCACCAATAAGGCGCACGACGGCCACCTCGGCGACGCGCTCCTTGGCGAATGGGTCAATCTGGGCGCCGGGACACTCAATTCCAACCTGCTGAACACCTACGCCGATGTAGCCATGCGCTTGCGCCCGTCGGGGCCGTTGGAGCGCACCGGTCGGCAATTCATGGGCTGCATCATTGGCGATCACGTCAAGCTTGCCATTGGAACACGCATCATGACCGGCGCATGCATCGGTACGGGAGTCATGTGGGCGGCAGGCGCCGCCGTGATTGGCGCGGTGGAGCCCTTCGCGTGGGTTACCGATGACGGCGAGCGCCGATTCCGACTCGACAAGTTCATGGAGATCGCCACCACCGTGATGGCGCGCCGCGGTCGAAGTCCACTTGCTGCTGAGTCTGCAACGCTCGCCGCTGTCCACGCTGCAAGTCCGGGCTGAACGGACCAACGAACTATCTATGGCCACTCTCTACCTGATCGACGGCCACGCGCAATTCTTTCGCGCTTACCACGCCATCCGGCCGGGGATGCGCAGCCCGGTCACTGATGAACCAACGCACATGACGTTTGGATTCATGGGCATGCTCTTGAAGTTGTTGCGCCAGGATCGGCCGGAGTACCTCGCGGTGGTCATTGACGCAGCGGGTGATCGGGGCACCTTTCGTTCGCAGATTTATCCGGAATACAAGGCAAATCGAAAGCCGGCGCCTGAAGATCTACACCCGCAGGTGGAGCGATGCGTTGCGCTCTTGAAGCAGATGTCGGTGCCGGTGCTGGCGGTTGCTGAAGTGGAGGCGGATGACACCATCGCCACGGTGGTGCGCCGCATGCATCGCGAGCAGCCGGATCTTGAAATCAAGATTGTCAGTCGTGATAAGGATCTTGGTCAGCTTGTTGATGAGCGCACGCATCTCTTTGATCCGCAGTCAGACAAGACGCTTGGTGTAGAGGAGCTCTTTGATTCGAAGGGAGTTCGGCCTGACCAAGTGGTTGACATGCTCGCGCTCATGGGCGACCCGGTCGACAATGTTCCGGGCGTGCGCGGGATTGGAATCAAGACGGCCGCCAAACTCATCACTGAGTTTGGATCGCTCGATGCGCTGCTTGCCAATCTTGACAAAGTCAAGGGTAAGACTGGCGAGGCGATTGCTGCGCAACGTGGCATCTTGCCGCTCTCCAAGTCCTTGGTGGTGTTGAAGGACGATGTGGTTGTTGATTTCACCCTGGAATCCGCGCGGGTTGATCCAGGCCGTGCGGATGCCGTTGCGCTCCTTGATGCGATCCATCAGTTGGGTTTCAATCGCATCGCGCAGGAATTGCGCGGGTGGTTGGGGGCGCATGCGCCGAAGGGTGGAAGTGGTGTGGGCGGGGCGGTCGGCGCGATCGGTGGCGCGGCAGGCGCTGGTGGCGCAGCGGGTGTCGGCGGGGCGCGGGGCGCGACGGTTGGCGGGGCGCGGGGCGCGCCGGTTGGTGGTTCGCTCTTTGGCGCACCGGCGGCGCCAGTAGCGCGAGCTGCCCCAGCAGAAGATTTCGGGTTGTTCAATCCTCCGCCGGAGGACGTCTTCACCGCACCGGCGTTGGATGGATTGGCGATGCAGGCCAGTGCTCGTGGCGACTACCGCACACTGTGCACGGTGGCGGAGGTTGATGCCTTCGTGGCGTCGGCGCGTCAGGCGTGTGCGCCGAAGAGTGCCGGAGCGCCCGGGGCGTTGCTTGCGTTCGATACTGAAACAACGTCACTCAATCCGGTGTCGACGCATCTGTGCGGCATCAGTATGTCGTTCGAGCCTGGCAAGGCGGTCTACATACCGATCCGCTCGCCGGAACCAGAGACACACCTTGATGAGGCGGCGGTTCTGGCGCGGGTTGGACCGCTCCTCACGGATGCCACCATTCGTAAGACCGCCCACAACGCCAAGTTTGACATCATTGCACTGCGCGCCGCCGGCGTTCGCGTGGCTGGCCTGGCGGGTGACAGCATGGTGGCCAGTTATGTGGTGGACGCCACACGCAGCACGCACAAGATGGATGCGCTGTCCGAGGCAATTCTTGAACATCGCTGCATTCCCATCACGGATCTGATTGGAAGCGGACGTCATCAGCGCCGCTTTGATGAGGCTCCCTTGTCAATTGCCGGTCCATACGCCGCCGAAGATGCGGATGTTGCGCTGCGCCTTGCCATCGCGCTTGAGGCGCAGGTGGACGCCATGGGCCTTGGTGAGTTGTATCGCACCACCGAGGTGCCGTTGGTAGAAGTGCTTGCCGAGTTGGAATGGAATGGAATCAAGGTTGACCCCGATGAATTGGAGCGGCAGCGTCGCGGTCTGGAGGTGCGCATTGGTGCATTGCGCGAGCGTATTGAGCAGTCCGCGCCGCGGCCGTTCAATATTGATTCGCCCAAGCAACTTGCGGAAATCTTGTTCAATGGACCAGATGATTCGCCGTCAGGCCTTGGGCTGAAAGTAGTGAAGCGGACCAAGACGGGCGCATCAACGGATGTGGAGGTCTTGGAGAAGCTGACGCTCGATCCCACTGTTGAGACGCTCTTGCCGGCGCAGATTCTTGAGTATCGACAACTGACGAAGTTGGTGGGCACCTACTTGGTGGCGCTGCGCGAGGCGATCGATGCGAAGACGGGGCGCATTCACGCTAGCTTCCACCAGACGGTCACTGCTACCGGGCGCCTGAGTTCCAGCGACCCGAATCTGCAGAACATTCCCATTCGCAGCGATGTTGGGCGCGCCATTCGTCGGGCGTTTGTTGCGGCGCCGGGCCATGTGTTGCTTTCCCTGGACTATTCGCAGATTGAGTTGCGCGTCTTGGCGCATCTATCGCAGGATCCGAGTCTGATTGCAGCGTTTGAGGCGGGTACCGATATTCACCGCGCGGTCGCTGCGGAGGTGTACGGCGCGGCCCTGAGTGACGTCACTGATGAACAGCGCAGCGCTGCCAAGATGGTGAACTTTGGCATCGTGTACGGCATTACCGCGTGGGGGCTTGCGCGTCGATTGGGTGCCGGCACCTCAAACGAACGCGCGCGGCAGATCATTGATGATTACAAGCGTCGCTTTGCCGGCATCGATGCGTTCTTGCAGCGTTGCGTGCAGGAGGCGCATGAGCATGGATTTGTAGCCACCATCTTGGGGCGTCGGCGACCGGTGCCGCAGATTCTGAGTCGCAACGGTGCGGAGCGGGCGTTGGGCGAGCGCATTGCCATCAACACCGTGGTGCAGGGCAGCGCGGCTGACCTGATCAAGTGTGCCATGTTGCGGATCTACCGCGAACTGCCAACGCGTGTTCCCAGTGCCCGGATGTTGCTCCAGATTCACGATGAACTGGTCTTTGAAGTTCCAGAGTGTGATCGCGTTGCACTGGAGGCGGCTGTGCGGGAGGCGATGGAGGGTGCCATGCAATTGCGCGTGCCGCTGGT
>JBILYM010000109.1:0-7020 GCA_044377725.1 Phycisphaerales bacterium | reverse complement strand
CCCTGACCCTCTTGGTGGGGGTCATGTGGGTGTTGCCAGTCCTGGCACTTGATGACCGCCGACTACGCCGCGCGTGGATCGCCGCGGCATGCGCAGCGATGGCATCCGTCATGTTGCTCGCCGGGCGCGACGCGCCTGAAGGAAGCATATTCCCATGGACGCTCCCCGAGGTGCAGTATCCGGGCGATGAAGATGAGGTCGAGGGCGAAGGCGAGGGCGAGAGTGAGGTCGATACCGAGAACCCGGTGGACGCCACGAATCAGATCGATACCAAACTTAATAAGTGACTGGTTCGCGCTATCGGTTGAGCGATCTACCAGCAATTGGTAACCACCTATCGCGGCACGGATGTACTGATCGCCGCCGCCAACTCCGCCGCATCCGCTGGCGCGCTGCCCGCATTCCACTTCACTCCGAGCCCGCTTCCATCCGCATACTTGGGAATGATGTGGAAGTGCACGTGCATGACCGCTTGATGCGCCGCGGCTCCATTGTTCTGTAGCACGTTGTAATCAACGCACCCGGTTGCCTTCACCACCGCCGCCGCCACGATGCGGAGCGCGCGTCCTAAAGCAGCGGCGCTCGCGTCACTCAATTGATCGAGCCGCACGCGCTCCTCTTTCGGAACCACCAACACATGGCCGCGCGACACCGGGCCGATGTCCAGAAACGCGATCACATGATCGTCCTCATAGACACGGTGGCAGGGAATTTCACCATTGATGATGCGCGTGAAGATGCTTGGCATAGAAGCAGTTCTATACCATGAGCGCCGTGTCCGCCCCGCAACGCCCGCATGTCCCCATTGAATCGTGGCCCGATGCCCTTGAGGCAACCGTGGCAAGCGCATGCACGCTCCTCCGCACCGTGATCGTTCTGCGCGAAACCGCTAGCACGCAAGACCACGCTCGCGCTGCCGGCATTCCCGTTGGGACGCTTGTGACCGCCTGGCGACAATCCGCCGGCCGCGGTCGACTTGGTCGCGCCTGGGAAGACACGCACGCCGCCGGAGTTGCCGTCACCTTTGCGCTCTCCGATGACGCGCCGGAATCGCTTGCCATGCGCAGCGCCGTTGCAACCGCGCGCGCAGTGCGCAGCTTCCTGCCCGGCGACGCGTGCGGCATCAAGTGGCCCAACGACATCGTGGTGGACGGCCGCAAGATCGCCGGCATTCTGGTGGAACGCACCGCCGGCCTCGCGCTGGTTGGAATTGGCATCAATGTTGGCCAAGATTCCTTCCATGCAGATATTGATGCGCACGCCACCAGTCTCGCGCGGCTCGGCGTTCACACCGATCGCCTTGCCATGCTTGATGCGCTGACCCGAAGCGTGGACACGGCGTTCCAAGAGCCCATCGAGAGCATCTATCGGACGTACTGCACGCTCGACCGCCTCACGGGCCATTCCTGTGCCTTCAATACCCCCGCTGGAGGCGTCACCGGCATGGTTCGCTCGGTCGATCCGCGCCTTGGAATTCAGGTGGAAACTGCGTCCGGAGTGCTTTTTCTGCCTTCCGCAACCACTTCAGTCGTTCCGGCGCATGCCGGCAGCCGATATGGTGGTGTTGATGTCACGCGTTGATTCCATCCCCTGTGACCGCGGCAACGCGGTGACGCCGAACACAACGCTCACTTCGCGTGCAGTCACGCTCGCCTGCGCATTTGGCTTGTCATTGCTTCTTGCTCCCGCCGCCAACGCTCAAGATGTTCGCCGCATCTCCGCATCCGACAATCCCACATTGATTGATCAGAAGGTCGGCGATCGCAATTCGCTTGCCACATCGTCGCGCGTCATGCAGGTGGATCTTTCACCGCACGGATTCGAACGTCTCTACGCAGTGCCCGGTCGCGACGACCTGATGATGCGTACCAACGGCGCGCTCTACGCGGTGTTCAGCCAGTCGGCATACATCCGCGACCCGCAGAAGAAGGGCGCGCTGAAAGCGGTCGTCCCCGCCGCCACGATCTTCTATATCGGCCGCCCTGATTTCCGTGTGATTCCCAGTACCGGCGTTCGTGATATCAACTTCATTCATGACGATCACGGCGATTATTCCAAGAGACCATCGACCGCTATGACCAGCATGAATGGCGTGCAGCGGATTGATGGAACGCCGATTGATGGGCGCGCTGCAGTCGCGCAATCAGCGCGTATTGATGGGCGTATCGATGCACCCGCGACTGCTACAACTGTGCGCGCACCGGACGAAGATATTTCGTATCCCGCGCGCTCTCCTGAACTAGTGGGCCCACCGTCGCCCGATGCGGTGGACCGATCAGCCCCGCCCGTGCTTCGTGCGTCACAACCTGGCTTCAGCGAACGCATCGATGAACTCATGCGCCGTGCCAAGAAGGCGCAGTAACACCGCGTGTGCTTCCGAACTGTTCGTATGACTATCGCGCGCGCCAGTGATTGGTGCATTTCTACGTCTTCGCACGCTGTCACGCCTGTGCACGCCGCCACGCCTTCACGCACCATCGCGCCCCCGCACCGAACCATTGACCTTTCCACTCGACTTCGCCTCGCGCTTCTTGTGTCATGCGCTGTTGCATTCCTCACGCCCATCGCCGCCGCGCGTGACATCCGTCCGCGTTTCGATTCCGTGGTCTGTACCCCAGGCGGCGTGGCGGCCATCGCCTTGGAACGCACCGCGCTTTCTGAGTGGCCCGCCCGCATTCCGGTAAAGATTGGCGCGCTGCAGTCGCAAGCGACGCTGGTACTCATCGCGCCGCGCCCGGATGATGGCTTGCGTTCATGGACGCGCGCGCCCGCGCAGGTGGATGTTGCGCTGGTTTCTGATCTCCCCGAAACACCCGAGCCAGAGACGCTTGGCGGCATCTTTGCCATGGTGGAACTTCCTGCATCGGGTGAAGGAGACATTGAAATTTGTGGCGTGAGTATGACCGCGCATTGGCTGCCTGCCCCAAAGCGCGTGCGTGCCGACGCCCCGGTGTTGTTTGTGCCAGCCACTATTTCCGATGATCGCCCGGACCCGAACACGCCATTTGAATTCTGGCGTTGGTCGTTGATTGCCGAGCGCCAAGGTGCGCGCATCGGCGAACCGCGCGGGCGTACGGCTGAAAAACTGTGGGCGCGTCATGTGCAGAGTCTGTGGCTCGGTGCGCTCGAACGCGTGCGCGCCACCAGTCGAGGTGTTCACGATGAACTCAGCGATCTCCTCGCTGGTGTGGTGGAAGATCCGGACTACGCGCGATCGGTGGCCGCGTGGGTGGTACGCCCGGAGGATCTGCGAACGCTCCTCGCCTTACTTGTTGATCACCAGCGCAACAACGCCGAGATAGTGGAAGCCGCGCTCACGTGGGCGCGTGGTCGCTGGACGTGCACCATGTGGGTTGAAGAGGATTGCGGCGATCGCATCAGGCTTGCTGTTGCCAACCCCACGTCCGGTGAACGAATCCTGCAGCTTTCTTGGAATGGATCCGCTGGCGAATCCAGCACCTCGGCGATGGTTGTTCCGCCGCATCGCATCGCGCGCGCCTGGGTTGATCGTCCGCCACTTCAGCCAACCGCCGACGCCTACAACAACGATCGCACGCGCACGGAATCGCTGGAAGCCACTGATGGCGAAGCGCACGTGAAATTGATGGTGGGCGGGCGCGAATATCCGGTCAAGCCACCAGCGCTGGCGTTCGGTGCATTCATGCCGCCGCTGTCATTGGCAGATATTCAATCATCGTCTATCGAACCGATCGCTCCCGCGTGGCAGACATCAGCATCGTTACGTTGCCGCGCTGGCCGCTGGGAGTTGTTTGTTGAAGCATTCCGTCCGCAGGATGCGCCGGCTCCAGAGCGCGATGAAGTCATCGTGCGCATTGGCGATGCAAGTGACCCATCGCGCGTCTTGCGGATCACTGGCGATGGCGCGTTGGAGATGAAATTGGGTGATGACGACGGGGTTGCCGTTGGCTTCATGGCGTGGAATGATCGGTGGCGGGCGCGCGTAGAGATTCCTGAGAAATGGCTTGGTACCTCAACCCCGGGTGCGCGGCCGCTGTTGCTCTCCGTGGAGCGCGTCCCGAGTCCCACACAACCGCGCCAATGTGCGGGCCTGTCACGCCCGGCGTGGTTGCCGAGTGCGCCACCAATCTTGGTTGATTTAGGACTCTGGGGCAACTTGGGCCGCTGAAAGAGCAAGGGGCAGGTGGCGATCTATACTCGCGCACCGATGCACGAAGAACCGTACGAACCGCAGCCAGTATTGCATCCATCGCTTTCGCCGGAAGCGAGCGAGCCCGCGCGCAAGCCGCGCGTGATTGCACTTCTCAATCAGAAGGGCGGGGTGGGCAAGACCACCAGTACCGTGAATCTTGGCGCTGCATTTGTGCGCTATGGCCAGCGTGTTCTGCTGGTTGATCTTGATCCGCAATCGAATCTTTCCCTGCACTTTGGCGTTGAAAGTGGCCCGGAACAGCGCACGATTCGCGATCTACTTCTTGACCCAACATGTCGCATCGAAGACGCAGTGCAAACCGCGCGTCCTGGACTTGATTTCATTCCGGCCGTCACCGAACTTGCGCTGGTGGAAGGCGAACTGGCGCAGCAAGAAGGTATGCAAACCGTACTGCGCTCAAAGCTCGAGCCCGTCTACGGAAATTACGACGTCGTTCTTCTTGACTGCCCGCCAAGTTTGGGCGTATTGAGCGTCAACGCTCTCACCGTTGCGGACGAAGTGTTCGTACCGATGCAGGCGCACTACTTGCCGCTGCGGGGTCTTGAGAAACTCCTGCAGACCGTGCATTTGATTTCGCAGGGGCTCAATCCAACCATTCGTGTCACCGGCATTCTGTTATGCATGCATGACGGTTCATCAAGTCACGCGCGCGCGGTGATTGGTGAGATCGAATCACAACTTGCACAATTCCGCGGTATGGATGTTCCATGGTCGACTGCTACGGTGCTTGACCCACCGGTGCGTCGCAACATCAAACTTGCCGAGGCGCCATCGTTTGGTCAGACCATCTTTGATTACGCCCCGAAATGCCCGGGCGCTGACGACTATCGACGCATTGCCGAGCAGTTGCTGATCGGCTGGGGCTTGCCGCACGTCCCTTTCGATGGCGCGGCAGTGGGTGGCAATGACTCGGACGCCGCCGTGCCAAGGAAGCGCAAGGCAACTAAGAGGATGAAGCGCGGAGCAAAGGCAGCGGCAGCGAAGTCAACGAAGCCGACCGGGTCTTCGAAACCTGCGCGCAATTCCGCGAAGAAGTCAGCGAAGTCGGCGAAAGCCGCATCCAAGATCACGAAGAAAGCAAGCGCTACGAAGGCTGCGGCCAAAGTCGCCACCAAGTCCGCCAAGCCCGTGAAACGTGCCTTGGCAACGATCTCGAAGGCGGCGAAGGCCAACGCATCCAAAGCCGTGCGCGCGGCACGAGCGGGCAAAGTTGCCAAGGCTGGACGCACGACCCCCAAGGCAAAGCTCATGAAGAGTGCACGAACCTCCAAGCCAGCGCGATCAGCCAAAGCATCAAAGCCTGCAAAGACAGCAAAGCCCACCAAGCGCTCCGCTCATCGCTCGTTGCGCTCTGGCGGCCTGAGCCTCTGACGCGCCCATGACGGACCTTCGCGTATTGCCATCCGGCACGCCTGCCGCACTTGCCATCCGGAACATTCGGATTGCATGGGTCATTGCGCTGGTGGTTGTTCTGGTCACAACGCTGTGGCCGCGCTTGTCGATCGGTTCCGGTGAGTCACCTATCGATAAGTTGATTCACGCAGCTGCCTTTGGTGTCCTGGCAGCACTGTTTGTTTACACTCGATGGTTGCGTCCACTGTGGTTGTCAGTGGTCTGCATGGTCGCCCTGGCAGCGCTCGACGAGGTATTGCAGATGATTCCGCAACTCGGCCGCTCGGCTGATTTTGATGATTGGGGCGCTGATGTGGTTGGTATCGCCATCGCTCTTTCGTTCTGTATGGCCGCTCGACCTGTTGGCGCGGGTGCGTCCCGGCTCATTGGTCAACGTCGAAGTATTGCCGCGGATTTGCTGTTCGTGCAACCCATGGCGTGGCTCCACCTTGCCACCGTTGCGGCGCTTGGATTTGCGGCAGGCGCGCCGCTGGGCGTCCTGCTTGATTCGTGGTTCATACGCAAGGGTCCGCAACCGTGGCAGTACGGATTCATCGGCGGCATGCTGGGAATGGCCGTTGGCGTGCACGCCCTCTGGGAAGCAGGCGTTCGGTCGCGCGTGCGTCGCGCAACAAGCGAGCAACCGTGCCTGGCGTGTGGAGCATCTTGGCCATTGACCGCTCCGGCTGTCGCAGATGTCGGCACTGAACTCTCCAGCACTCCCGCCCCAGCCAGCAATCATTGCACGCGCTGCGGCACATCACGACGCGCAACCGATTGGGCACCGATCGCGCCCCTACAAGCCAGTGCGGAACTTGGCGCATGCCTACTACCCATCCTGCTGTCCACGGTGGCGCTGGTAGTACTGAGCGTCACCTTCATCACCATCGTCACCACACTCCGGCTTCGCAGTGACTTTGTACTTCGCGTCGATACTTGGTACCAGATGCTGCCAGCGGACGCGCGCATTCTTGGGGACATTGCAACAGTGGCATTGATCGGCGCATGTGGCCTCGCAGCATGTCGGCGCCGTATTGCAGCGCGCGTCGATCAATGCGGTGCATCATGTCTCGGCTGCGGATTTGACTTGCGCGCCACAACGCCCACGGCGCTCGCCGGAACATGCCACGAATGCGGTGGAGGATTTGTCCGCATTGCAACCGCCACGCCGAGCACACTGCCGGAACGCACCGCGTAGCCCGGCTCACTATTTGCGCGGCTCATTCCACGTTCGAAGTTCTCCCCGCACGCATCCGCGCGTACTACGATTCCACCATGTCTCGCACAGCGATCATCGGAGCCGGTCTTGCAGGTCTTTCCTGCGCGCACGCGTTGCAGAAGCGCGGCGTGGACTGGACCATCTTTGAAGCCTCCGATGCCGTGGGCGGCCGCGTCCGTACCGACATTGTTGATGGATTTCGCCTCGATCGCGGCTT
>JBILYM010000007.1:0-21312 GCA_044377725.1 Phycisphaerales bacterium | reverse complement strand
CCGGCCACCATCCACGCCGCCAACGGCCACGCCCACGAAGTCAGCCCTGCCAACAAGAGGCCTGTCCGTAATGAATCCGAGTGTCCACCGCGCGCGCTCCAATCGCCCACCATTGATCCGGGGCCCGCCGCTTGCCACCACGTCCAAAACACCGCATACGGGGGCAAAGCAGCCGTCACTACTGAGAGCGCCAACAGCAAATTTCCCCTGCGCGCAGACCGAATCGCGCGTCCGACCGGCCACCCAACCACCGTGGCGCACGCTGCCGCGAGCACTGACCAACCGATCGTTGTAACGAGCGTTCGAGTGCCGTCAAAGGTTGCAGGAATCTCACCACCCATGGCAAGGAGCCGCGCGCCGGCAATCATCGGCCACACCACTGCCGCTGCAAAGACCACGACCGCGACCAACACCAATAGGCGCGCGCCGAATCCTCCCGACACCTACTTCTCCTCCGCAACCGCGCGGACTGCGGCGAAGAATGCATCAACCGCTGCATCAGATTGTGCGGCCACAAACTGCGGCGGAATGACCAGCGGATCCGGAACAACAAAGTCATTGGCAGTGGCTGGATGAGCAAGCGGCGCGTGCTTTGCCGGCATAGCGGCGAGTTGCCGCTCTGTCTCGGGCGTGAGCATGAACTCCACAAACGCTCGCGCAGCATCAGCGTGTGGCGCGCCGTTCACCATTCCAACCGTATTGGGAATGAAATAAGTTCCGCCCCCTGCCGCGGTCACTTCGCGCGCGTGACGCGGCAAGACCATGGCCACTTTGAGTCCACGCGCCTGCGCTGCAAACACGTCGTCGCTGTCGGTGAGTCCGATGTCTGCTTCGCCGCGCGCAACAGCATCAACCACGCCAGCGTTTCCCGAAGTCAACACCTTGGGATGATTCTCCGCAAGGCCCTCGATGAATGCTTCGTAATAGCCTGGCATTGCAAACGTATCCCAGTACGTCTTCATCGCGCCCAAATGACTGCGAGTGGTGCCAAAGCGCGGATCAGCCATGGCAATCTTGCCGTTCCATCGCGGGGCAATCAAACCAGTCCAGTCAGTAGGCGGCATAGGAACGCGGTCCGGCGCGTACACGATGACACGCGCACGACCAGCAAGTGCGAACCACCGCCCGTCCCCGTCGCGCCACGCTGCAGGCCATTGCGCGGCGCGCGATGTAGCAGCACCGTCACGCACCGGAGTTGCTGCCGCCCCGTTCGCTTGCAACGGCGCAGTGATGCCCTCCGCAGCGAGCGCCACGTGCGCCGCTTGTTCGTTCGACCAGAAGACATCCGCGCGTGGTCGTTCCCGCTCAGCGCGAAGCATGTTGGCAAGCCCGGTGGTCTTGGTGGCTTCCGTATCAAACTTGGCATTGACATGAATGCCAGTCTCTTTCTCAAATCGATCGAATACTGGCTGCGCCACGGATTCATCGGCGCTGGCGTAGACCGTGACCGTTTGCGTCCGATCACATCCACCGGCAACGAATGCCAAGACACATGACGCCGCACTCATGCACGCAGCGATCAGCGCCGTTCGGCTACTTCCCACCAGCATCTCCAGCGGGCTTCTTTGCCTCTACGCCGCGTTCTTCAAATTTCTTGCGCAGGTCGCCGAAGTACCGCTTGTGCACATCGCGCAAGTGCGCGGGCACTGGGTCCTCGTCGGAACCACGCTCGTAACCAGTGGCGATGGTGCCGGCTACTTCCTGCAATCCAACGCGGCTCTCACCCACCGGTGACTGACCAGCGACCAGCTGCCGCGCGATCACGTCGCCATCCTGCTTCTGGCCCTTCTCCTTCTGGAGCTTGGTGCCGAATCCAGTTTCACGGAACGCGCGGTCGCCGCCACTCGCCTCCGCACGATTTCCGGATGACCCCTGCTTTTTACCACCACCGTTACCACTCTTGGCACTCTCCGCACTGGCACTCAGCGCGCTGTCCGCCTCCGCTTCACTCATGCCGCTTGATTGTTGTCCACCCTGACTTTGACTGTTGCAACTATCGGCAGCCATCGCCATCTGGCGATCGGACTCTGCTTGGTCAAGCATCTGCGCCATATCGCCGCCATCCTTGCCAGACTTCTCACCTTGCCCGCTTTGCCCTTGCGATTCACTTCCCTGCTCGCCCTTCTCACCCTTCTCGCCGCTCTGACCTTTCTGCCCCTGTTGACCCTTGTCGCCCTTCTGCCCTTGCTGACCAGGATTCTTGCACTGCGATGCCATCTGATCCATCTGCTGACTCATCTGCCCAAGTTGCGACTGCGCATCTTTGACGGACTGTGCCATCTTCTGCAGCGCTTCCTTCTGCGAATCGTTCAAGTCCTTTGACTGCGCGATCGCCTGCTGCAGCGCTTGTGCGTTGTTGGCAAGCGCCGGGTCCATGCCCGCACTGCGCAGCGCCTCCGCCATCTTGGCGGGATCCTTGGAAAGCGTTTCCAATTGCTTGGCGGTGTTCTCCAATGCCTTGGCCAACTTCTCGCGATCTTCCTTGGAGAGTTCGCTACCAGCAGCCGCCTTCTTCAAGTCTTCGACCGCCTTCTTGGCCGCTTCAAAGTCACCCTGTTTGAGCGCTTCGGCAAGATCACGCGCAGCGTTCTGATCCTTGGGTAGTTCCAACTTCGCAAGCGAGTCACGCAGTTCGCGCGACGCCTTCGATTCCTTGCTGTCAGCCACTTCCGCCAAGCGTTGTTGCAATTCCGCCATGCGCTTCAAACTCTCGCGCGCCGCGTCATCCGGGCTACGAATCGGCCCATTGGCTGCTTCATCAAGCGTGCGACGCGCGGTCTCCAACTCCGCGTCAAGCTTGGCCGCCAGTTCGGGCGTTTGTTCAACGGTCTTGAGTAACTCCTCCAGGCGCTTCTCTTCCGGGCTCTTGGGGCGCTCTGTTGCTAGCGCCGTATCTGCATCCTTTGGCACCGCGGTTTCCGTGATGCGCTGTGGAATGAACCACCACGCTGCCACCGCTGCAACCAGCAATGTTGGAGCCACCCACCAACGATCACCAAGCCGCACCGGGAATGCCTCGCGCGTCCGCCCAAGTAAATCCGGATCACCTGCATACGCCACGGCATCAGTAATCGCTGCACGCGCGAACGCGTCGCTGGAAATAGTTTCATCCGCCGAGAGCGCCAATGCAGTAGACAGTCGCTCACCTGAGCCGATACGCGCATCCAGTTCCAAGGCCACCTGTTCCATGGTTTGCTGACGCGCGCGCACTTGGAGCCAACCGATGAGCGCGGCGATCGCACACGCCAATGCGATCGATCCGACCAACCACATGGCGCTGCGACTTGGAACACCAATCGCTGCGGTCGCGCCAATCACCCGGCGCTCAATGATGATCAGTAGCACCACCCCAACCACGATGGACAGCACAAACCAGGAGGCGAGCATCCACTCCTGTACTTGCAGCCGAAGGCGGGCGAGCGCCACGAGTGATCGAATTCGGTCCATACAGAGCTCCTCTGTTGAAAGTGTATTCGCGTCACCCGCCACAATGCTGCAGATTGTTCGGCAATTGCCACTGCAGGCGCTCGTGATGTACCCGTTATAATCCCTGTTCTATGCGCCTGAAGCGGTCCGCCCTCATCGTCTCGACCCTTGCCCTTGTAACCCTGACCATGGCGACCGGTGCGAATGCCGCTCCGGAACCATCGGGGGCACGGCTCACCACTGCGGTGACGCAGGACCCAACCAGTGATTCAATCAGTGATCTCCGTCAGGAGGTCGATCGACTGCGCTTGGAGTTGGCGAAGAAACAAGCTGACCTTGACGCGGCCCTGCAACGGATCAAAGCGCTTGAGACGGGCACCGCCGCTGATCCAGCGCCGGCAACTGAATCAACGCCTGCGCCGGCGCCAGCAACAGCTACTTCGCCTGCGAAATCAACGGCTCCGACGACTCCAGCGAAGCCGCCAGTCAATCTGATGCCGCCGGCTCCGATGCCGCAGCCGATTCCTGCAGACCCCACCATTGGACCAGGCGGCTTGATGGCTTCGATGCAAGCGGATTACTTGGCGGCCTACCCCACCGTTCCCGATGCGAGCGACACTAAGCAACTCAACATCCATCTGCGTGATCTGCCGAATTGGTGCACGAAAGCCAATCGCGCAGGTACCAAACAACACATTTGGATTGGCCGCGTCGATCAGGCAACTGTTCAAATCAACGGCAAGAACGTTTCTTTCATGGCCACGTTCGTCAATAGCAATCGATACTTTACGGTGCCGATCACCGTTGATCAGAGCCTGCTTGCACCCGTTAGAAACCGTAATGGCATTGATCCTGGCGATCTGGCCTTCAGCGGTATTGTGACACCGCGTGTGCGAGTTAACAGCAATCGGCCCGCGCCGAGTGCGTTCGAAACTCCTTACATGCTGGCGCCGTATCTTGAATTCCTCTTCTCATTCAATGTGAAGAGCATCGTGCCCGCTGCTGGTATGGCTCGCTGATGGCATGCACCACCCCGGCGCACTGATTCATGAATCCCGATGACCATGTGTGCCTCTGCTTTCGAGTCAGCCAGCGCAAACTGGTGAACTTCATGGAGCGGGAACGCCCACGGGTGGCGAGCCAACTGTCCGAATGCCTTGGAGCAGGTACCGGATGTCAGTGGTGTGTTCCGTTTCTCCGAAAGCTGCATGCCCAATGGGAGCGCGGTGAGGTACCCCAACTCACCGTGGCACCGGCCGAGTACGCCGCGCGACGATCCCAGTACCGAAGCTCCGGGATTCGGCCCGAACCCGCTCCGAGTGAAATCGACGCTTCTGCCCTAAGCGACGTTGCAGTTGAGACTGAGTCGCAATATCATTGTGGCAGAGCATCAATGCCTGGACGCACCGAACCATCCCAGCCCGTTCGCATCCCGCTGACCCAGCTTCGGCGCGGCCAACGGGCGATTGTTGATTGCTCGGAGCTGACCGACCTCCCGGAGGGCGATCGCTGCCTGCTCCATGCCATGGGAATGCACCATGAATGTGAAGTGCGTGTCTGCCGACCAGGAACGCCGTGCATTGTGCAAATCGACAACACGCGCCTGGGAATCTCTGGCGACGTTGCTCGCAAGATCTTTGTGACGCCGATTGCCGACTCCCCGGGTTCGTCCGGCGCCCCGGAAACCCGCGCGTGACGTCCGGCACCACCGCACCCGGCGCCGCTGGCCGCGACGGAATCCCGCGCATTGCGGTCCTTGGTAATCCGAACACCGGCAAGACCACGCTCTTCAACCGCCTGTGCGGCATGCGTGCTCGTACTGCCAACTTTCCAGGGTCCACCGTGGAGGGACGGATCGGCACGCATCGCGCGGCCGATGGTCGGGCCGAGTTGCAGTTGGTTGATCTTCCGGGCACCTACTCCCTCACGATCGATATGCCCGAAGCACGCGTGTGCCGCGACTGCCTGAGCGGCTCGCTTGATGGCATTGAGCCGAACGCCATGCTGGTAGTGGTGGATGCCACCAACCTCCGTCGCAACTTGCAATTTGCAGCACAAGTGTTGCTGCACCGTCATCCCGCGGTGGTGGCGCTCAACATGTGGGACGTGGCACGCACGCGCACCTCGCGCGTCGATCCGGCGGAACTTGCACGCCAACTTGGATGCCCGGTAGTACCCGTTTCTGGACGAAGTGGCGAAGGGCTTGCCGCGTTGGACGTTGCACTCGACACCGTCACCGCCCTGCCATTTGAAAGCGACGCGCTCATTGCGCGCTTACAGAAGTTGCCACCAGCGGAAGCAACGCCCGCCGCCTTGGCCGCGTGGTCCGCCAATGTGGTGCGCGCTGCAACCACCGAGACTGCAGCCATTGATGAAGATCGCGGCGCGCTCATTGATCGCATCGATGCGGCACTCACGCATCCCTTGTTGGGAATTGGAGTGTTTCTTGCCATCATGGCTGCGCTCTTTGCAGCGATCTTCTTGGTGGCATCGGTACCGATGGACCTGATTGACTTGCTATTTGGGCGTGTGGCGGACGGAGTGCGCGCCGCGCTGCCGCCCGGCATCATTGCCGATCTCCTTGCCGACGGCGTACTGCGCGGTATCGGCGGAGTGTTGGTATTCCTGCCGCAAATCTGCCTGCTGTTCTTCTTGGTGTCCTTGCTTGAAGATTCTGGATATCTAGCGCGCGCAGCATTTGCGGTCGATCGCGTCATGCGCCGCTTTGGCCTCAGCGGGCTTTCGTTCGTGCCGCTCCTCTCGAGCCATGCGTGCGCGCTCCCGGGAATCATGAGTACCCGGCTGATCCGCGATGACCGCGAACGCCTGGCCACCATTCTGGTTGCGCCATTCATGAGTTGCAGCGCGCGCCTGCCCGTGTACGTGTTACTCATCGGAATTCTTTCCATCGGTAAGCCCGCGTGGTTTGCAGGTGTAGCGTTTGCGGGCTGCTACGCGCTGGGCGCAGCCGCCGGACTCTTCAGCGCGCTGATTGCGCGGCGCACCATTCTGCGCGGTCCCGCGCGCGCTTTGGTACTGGAGTTACCGCCCTATCGACGCCCAAGCATTCGAAATGCTGCGCTGGTCACGTGGGATCGCGCCAACGTATTTATCCGCAATGCCGGCACCACCATCTTGGCGATCTCGATTGTCATGTGGTGGCTGAGCGCATTCCCCCGCGTGAACGGCGACGCGCACGCGCAACAGGCGGGAAGCTTCGCTGGACAGATTGGCGATGCACTGCAGCCCGTATTCGCGCCGCTTGGTTTCGATAGCCAATTGACCGTCGGAGTGATGACCAGTTTCATGGCGCGAGAAGTCTTCGTGAGCACCATGGGCGTGCTGGCCGGCGCAGGAAGCGGCGCGGACGCCAGCGATCAAGGCGTGCTCGACCAGGTTGCCACCATGGCTCGCACGGATGGAACGCCGGTCTTCAATACAGCCACTTCGGCCGCAGCCTTGGTGTTCTTTGTGCTCGCCATGCAATGCCTGCCGACACTTGCCGTCACCCGACGCGAAACCGGATCATGGAAGTGGCCCGCGTTGCAATTGGGCTGGATGACCATCGTTGCGTACGGGGCGGCGTTTATCACCTACACAGTGGTCCGCATGACCACAGGAGTCCACTAAATGCCCTGGAATGACTGGCAATTTCTAGTTGCAACGGGCGGAGCCGTGCTGGCCCTGGCGTTCGTGATCAAGCCACTGTTGGCGAGTCGTAAAGGCGCTGCGTGCGGGGGTTGCGGACCAACGCCGACCAACCGTGCGAAGCGGACCGCGCTCACCATTGGTAACACTGAGCAGGATCAGACGCGCTGACACTGCACTCGCACTGACGGTGTTACTCCCGGTGATTGCCGAGTAGCAACCTCTCCCGGTGATTCCGTAGCACTCATCACTTCTTCAACAGCGCGCGCACCATCAGCAGATCCGCCGGCGTGGTGACCTTGATATTGCGCGGATCACCATCAACAACGATGACTTCGGCGCCCAGCCGCTCCACCAGCATGGCATCGTCAGTGGCTCCATCAAGCCCCGGCTGCGCGTAGGCCCGGCGCAACAACTCCGCACGGAACACCTGCGGCGTCTGCACCGCCACCAGTCGTTCGCGCGGAATGGTACCCACTACTTTGCGACCACGAACCTTGGTGGAGTCGGATATCTCGCCAAGAATCATGTCAGAAATGGCGTCTGCTTCTTCGGCGTCCACTGCGTCTTCAGAGACCTTCTTCAGGGTGGAAGTCACTGGATCGCCTGGAATCACGGCATCATGCACGCGCGCTGCATCAAAGACACGGGCAATCAGCTCTTCACTTGCCATCGGCCGCGCCCCGTCATGAACGGCAACGTGCGTGCAATCGGCTGGTACTTCCGCGAGCGCATTACGAACAGTTTGCCAACGCTCAACCGTGCCACCAGCCACCACCTTGGCACCGTGGAAACCCAATTGATTGCCATAACGATCCCGAAACGCGTCCACTTCGTCAGGCGGTGCAGCAACAATAATCACTGCAACATCTTCGCGCCGAGTAAAGAGTTCAACAGTGCGCAGAATCATTGGGCGCCCGCCCACATCTTGCGCAAGCTTGTCGACGCCGCCAAATCGGCTGCTGCGCCCCGCTGCTGGAATGATGACGGCGACGCGGAATGCGTTCATTGACTGCTCCATTGCGCGGGCGCCGGAAATTCCGGCCGCTGCAGAGCCATGAGTGTCATGGCAGTACCAAAGTTTCGGGTGCGCGGAAAGACGCGGTCGTCCCAGGTTCCGTCTTGGTCACGCACCGCAAACAGCAACTGTTCGAATTGACGGCGATATTCCGGGCGTTCTGCGGCAGGGAGTAATTCAACCGCGTCGCAGGCGTTGTAGAAACCGAAGAAGAAGTAGTACGGTGCTACGCCGTATGCCCCAACGTGTGTTCCTGATTTCTTGCGGCGAATTTCCAACTGCCGCCAGTTGGCAAGAAATGCGTCCACCGCGCGACGAACACTGGCGACGTCTGATCGACCCGCGCGCAGCAACACGCTTTCACTGCACACCATGCGTCCGATCGCCCCGGGAATGGAACGCGCTGGTTCACGCGTCTGTCGCTGTGCGCTGTAGGCAAAGTTTCCATCTTCAGTACGACAGCGCTGCAACGCATCAAGCGCGCGGGTGACCACTGCGCCGTCTACTGGCAATCCTTGTGCCTTTGCTTCAAACAACACTTGCAAACATGGGGGTGTCATGAACGGCGAAGCGGGCGAAGGTGTTTCAATTCCGGGCTGGCGCGCATAGTTCCAGCCGCCGACTTCTGGAATCTCCGTCTTCTGTATGGCGTCCAAATACCAGCGCAGCGCTGCGTCCGTTTCCGTCTCCATGCCAGCAGGCACAGCTTTGGCAGCACGCAGCACTAACAGGAAGCGTGCTCCGTAGCAGTAGCCCCAACCCCGCACGTCATAGCCAGCCTCGTACACCGGGTTCATGAGCGGTTCGCGGATCCCGGCGCAGATGAAAGCGCATGCACTGCGAACCGCTTCTTGCCGTGCAACATCCGATGCATATCCGGGCGTGCGCACTAAGCATTCGCCAACGATTCCCGTGCCGCCGATGCGGTAGCCAACCGGAATCTCCCCGCCGACGCGGTACACACCTTCGTACGGCCACTGCGCTTTCGGGGTGCCTTCCTGCGCTGAAAGAAGGAACGTAACTCCCTTCTGAACTGCTGCATCGATGGCGGCGGCATCCGGTGGAATTGGTGGCCCGATCGGTTCAGCGGCGGTCGTGTCACGCGTCGTGACAGGCTCGGTATCGCCAGCGACAGCGCGTACATTCAACACGCTGAGGACGACAACGCTGGCGACGACGGCTATACGGCTCAACGCGGTGCTCTTCATGTTGACTCCTCCGGGGTTTCATCCACCTGCACCGCTGCCGCACCCGCGCGCGGTGAATACAAGTGGACGTGCATGTCACCAAATGATCGAACTTCTGGACCGTTGAAGCCAGCAATCGTGCCTTCATCGCCTTCTAAGACGTACGGCAAACGCAACACCATCCAGCCGCGGTCACCCATCGCGCCACGCAGGCGCGCACACTGGTCCAAGATGCGTCGCCTGCCACTGGTCTGTTCCGCGATCGGATACGGCGGATCGACAAAGATGACGTCGACCACTTCCTTCAGTTCTGGAAGGAGCGCGGGCGCAAGCGCGTCCGCTTGCAGCGCTCGTGATCGCGCGCCAAGACCAAGCATGTCAATATTCTTGCGCATGCAGTCGTAGACGCCGCGGTCGCGTTCGACAAAGATGGCAAACCGGGCGCCGCGGCTCAAGGCCTCTAGGCCCATGGTGCCAACGCCTGCAAAGAGGTCAAGGACCACCGCGTCCTCAAACCAACCACGCAGGATGTTAAAGATGCTTTCCTTGACGCGGCCGGTCATCGGACGGGTCACTTCCTCGCCGCTGGGGGTGTGGAGAATCCGCGAACGATGCTCGCCGCCCATGATTGTTACGCGTGAATGCACGGGTCGAGGATACGTCCTGCTACATTTCCACGCGCGTGCCGCAGCCATTTGACCAACTTCCATCGAGCGTTCTTGCCCTCTCGCGGGCGGTACGGATTGGGGGTGGCAAAGTCCCCGCGCTGCTGGTGCATCCATACTTTGACCGCAACACTGGCAAAGTGCTGCGCCCCGCCCCGGTACTGGTTTGGATGCACGGCCGAACCGTCACCAAAGAACTTGACCCCGGTCGTTACCTCCGTCTGGCGCGCGCCGGCATCGCAACCTGTGCGGTTGATCTGCCCGGTCACGGCGAACGCCTGGATGCGCCGCGCCAAGCGCCAGAGGAAACGCTCGGAGTAGTCGAGCAGATGGTTGGTGAGCTTGATGCGGTCGTTGCGGATCTCGACGCTTCCGGTGAATACGCGGGCTGCCAACGCGCCTTGGGTGGCATGAGCGCGGGGGGTATGGCGGCGCTGGTGCGCCTCACGCGGTCACATACCTTTGATGCAGCAGTAGTGGAATGCACCACCGGAAGTTGGCGTTGGCAGCAGCACCGCGCCATGTTTGATGCAGCCCGAGTAGCGGCCATGAATCCCATTGAGCACCTGGAACATTGGCGCGAAATTCCATTGTTGGCCCTGCATAACTCCGAGGATGAATGGATCCCTGTGGACGGCCAACGTGAGTTCGTTGACGCGGTACGGGCACGTGCAACTCACCCCGAAGTTGTTCAGTTTCATGTGTATGGACCAACGGGCGCGCCGTTTGAGCATGCCGGATTTGGACGGATGGCTTCGGACGCCAAGGAGCGCGTAACCGCGTTTCTGACCGGTGCCCTCTCTGGTACTGATTGACCGCTCAGACAGAATTTGAGCGATTCAAGGAGGGATGCTGCCCCAAATGCCGTATCTTCTCAGGATCCATGTTTACGCCGATGACTACGCCGCCCACCACGCCGATTTCTACGCGCGCTCTCCGCACCCCGACCCCGCGCGCATTCACGATCGTTGAACTCCTGGTGGTAGTGGGCATCATTGCGCTGCTCATGGGGATCTTGGTCACTGGCGTTCGCGGAGCCATTGGAAGCGCGCGCAAGACGCGTGAACTCAACGGCCTGCGCGGCGTGTACGCCGCGTGGTACCAGTACGCCAATACCTATGAAGAACAGTTGCTGCCCGGGTTTCTTGATGAAACCACACAGGCAAACTGGAAGGTCAATTACACCAATTCATCCTCGACCACGGTCGCTCGCTCACTGTCGCAGACCTATCCGTGGCGCCTCGCGCGGTTCATGGATGATCCGTACGGAACGATGGTGAGTTACCTCGAGTCTGACAATGCAGATGCCAACAGCGATGTCAGTGGCGAGTGGGACGGCGCGCCCACTCACCCAAGTTGGATGTCCGCCGCATTCGGAGCACCAGGCAGCGCCCTCGCCCTGCAGCCCGCATTCGCATACAACGCGTACTACATGGGTGGTTGGTACCAGTCCTCCAACGGTGTTTCGGCACCCGCATTCGCCGACGCCGGATGGAGCACCGCTGATGGCAGTGCCGTCACCGGTCGATTGGTGTGCACGCGACTTGCAAATATCTCGCGCACCTCGGAGGTGATCGTCTTTGCTTCAAGCGCCCTGCGTGCGCCAGGCAACTATCGCACCGGAATGAACCCCGAGGATCGCATTCCGGGGAATTCATGGATCGTGCCGCCGATGCTGGGGGCAACCGCTGTCTGGGAGCCGTTCATGGGCTCGCAACAGAGCATCACCATGGCTGAGTCCGAAGGTGGCACCGCATCCTTCATGCGTCAGTCAGGAATGACTGATTCCGGCGTGCTTCAGGTGAATACCGTGCAGGGCGTTCCCGTACGCCGCCACAACTTGTTGATCGCCACTGTGAAGGCCGATGGCAGCACTGAAAGCGCCAGTGTCGGCGCACTCATGGATATGCGCGCGTGGATTGATGCTGCGGATCGCGCCGACTTCTCGCACGCGGACAACTGAGATTCAAGGCTTCAGGGTCGGTCATCAACCGCATCGCGCAGTGACATCGCCGCTTGGTTGCCCGGCTGCACTCCACTCAGACGTGCTGCGGAGCGCCAATCTCTGCGGGAGCACGCTCATGCTTGTAATTCGGATCGGTCGACGGTTCGTGATGAGCGCGCGGCGGCGGCGCTGTGCCGAACGTGAGCTGTGCGACTGCAATCATGGTCTCTAAGCGTCCCAACGTGTTTTCACGCTGCGCGCCGTAGCCCATGAACGGGAACAGCGAAAGCAACGCAACGACCAGTCCGGATGCGGTTGCCACGAGCGCCTCACCGATACCACCGGAGATCGCGCGCGGATCAACCATCGCCCCACCGCCACCGAGCAACTCAAAGCTGCGGATGATTCCCGTGACGGTTCCCAGAATGCCCAGCATGGGTGCGGCAGTAATGATGGTGGAAAGCGTGGCCATGCAACGGTCCATCCGAATGCGTTCGGTTTCCACCGAACCAACGGCGACCGCATCGCTGGCGCCGTCGTTGAGGAGCGCCGTGGCTACCCGTGAGTACACGGTGTCACTGGTGCCAGCCAACGCATCAACGCGGGCACGATCGCCGCGTCGGAACGACTCCATGAGCAACACAAACCCACGCTTCGCTCCGGGACCGTTCTGCTTAAACCAAAAAACCCCGCGCTCAAAGGACACGGCCACGGAAACGACGCTCAGGACGAAGAGCGGCCACATGACTGGTCCGCCGCGGTGCATCAGTGCTAAGAATGAGTCGATCATGGTGGGTGGGGACCGCGGGGGGTGCGACGAATGAGGGATCATACGGAGTTCGGTACACTCGGCGGAATGACCGCGCTCGGCACGCACGCAACGGATTCCCAACTCATTATTGAGGTCGAAACTGCGCTCAATCAGGCGCTGGCCGATCATCTCTTGGCGCCGAAATTGCGCGAAGCGATGCAGTACGCGGTGCTGGGGGGCGGTAAGCGCGTGCGCCCGGTACTCACCTTGCGCGCCTGCGAGGCAGTGGGTGGCCGTCGAGCAGACGCCGTTCCTGCGGCCATCGCCCTGGAAATGATCCACTGCTTTAGTTTGGTTCATGATGACCTTCCGGCTCTGGACAATGACGACCTCCGCCGTGGTCGCCCCACCACTCACAAGGCACACGGCGAAGCACTCGCCATCCTGGCTGGCGACGCGTTGACTTCCGTAGCGGTGGAAATTGCCCTTGATTCACCAGTGCGCGCCGCGGACATTGCCCGGGAATTGGCCTCCGCCACCACTGCCATGATCACCGGTCAGGTCTACGACACCCTTGCCGGATTCCCGGGAAACCTTCCCGCGGTCGATCGCCTCCGCTTAGTGCACGACAACAAGACCGGCGCGCTGATCCGCTGCGCGTGTCGCATGGGCGCCCTGTGCGGAACGCCCGACGAATCCCGCCTCCACGCGCTCACCACCTACGGCGAGTCCATGGGACTGATGTTCCAGGTGGTGGATGACATCTTGGACGAAACCCAGTCCACGGAGCACCTCGGCAAGGCTGCCGGCAAAGATCGGGACGCAGGAAAGCTCACCTATCCAAGCGTCTTTGGCCTTGACGAAAGCCATCGCCACGTGGCGCATCTCTTGGAAATCGCCTTGAGTGCCCTGAAACCCCTCGGAAACGCAGCCGAACCCCTCCGTTTGAACGCCCACGCGCTGGCAACTCGGACTAAATAACCACCACTGCGCTACACTTTCCCACCGCTTGCGAATGCCCCGGTGGCAACGTCAGCGGAGCGCCCGAATCACCAATGGTCGTGCGCTGACAGGTACCCAAGACTCCCCCATGAAGCTCCTCCCATCGATCGCTGGTCCCGCCGACCTCAAGAAGCTCTCCATCGAACAATTGCCGCAACTGGCAGCGGAAGTTCGTCAAGCCATTTGTGACCAAGTGGCAAAGTCGGGCGGCCACCTTGCGCCAAATCTTGGCGTGGTGGATCTGACCATCGCCATGCATTACGTGTTTGACTTTGGTCATGATCGATTGCTGTGGGATGTTGGTCACCAGTGCTACACGCACAAGCTCCTCACTGGACGGCAGCACCTCTTAGGCAAGCTGCGTCAGCGCGGCGGCATGTCTGGCTTCCCCGAGCCACGCGAATCAAACTTCGATCTCTTCTCTGTTGGTCACGCCGGTACCGGTATCTCCACTGCTGTTGGTGTAGCGCGCGGCGATACGCTCGGTGGCGAAGGCTGGACCGCCGACAACGCTGATGGTCGTCGCGTTGCGGTGGTGATTGGTGACGCCAGCATCGTGAACGGTGTGGCGATGGAAGGCCTGAACAACGCCGGCACCCTGCACCGTCAGTTCTTGGTGGTGCTCAATGACAACGGCATGTCGATCGCTAAGCCACAGGGCGCGGTCGCTGCGTACTTTGACCATGTGCGCCTGAGCCAGGGTTACAGTGAATTTAAGAAGACGGCGCGCGAGTTTGCCAAGCACATGCCCGGCGGCAGCACGCTGGCAGAGATCTACCACCGCTTGGGTGAAGTCTCCAAGAATCTCGCGCATGAAGTGCACACCAACGGTTGGTTTGAGCACTTCAACTTGGTCACGGTTGGACCCGTCGACGGCCATGACATTAAGGCCTTGGTGGATGTCCTCAATGAAGCCAAGGAATTCGATCGTCCCATGGTTCTGCATGTGAAGACCGTGAAGGGCAAGGGCTTCGGATTTGCCGAGCAAGACAGTTGCACCTTCCACTCACCGAGCCCATTCAGCATGCTCGACGACATGGAGAACGAAGGATGCCGCGTTGAACTGAAGAAGAGCGGACGATCCTTCACCGCGGCGTTCGGCGAAGCGATGACCAACCTGATGGCGCGCGATCCAAAGGTGGTGGCGTGCACCGCTGCCATGCCGGACGGCACCGGCATCTCCAAGGTGCAAGCCAAGTTCCCCGACCGCGTCTGGGACACCGGCATCTGCGAGAGTCACGCCGCCGACATGATGTGCGGTCTTGCCAAGACTGGCTGGAAGCCGTTCATGGCCGTGTACAGCACATTCCTGCAGCGCGCGTTTGACCAGTGCTTCCAGGAAGCTGCCTTGCAAGGTCTGCCACTGCGTCTCTGCCTCGATCGCGCCGGACTGGTTGGCGGCGACGGCGCGGTGCATCACGGCTTCTGCGATATTGCCATGCTTTCCGTACTGCCCAACGCCGTCATCATGGGCGCACTTGATGAGCCAAGCATGAAGGCTGCGCTTGATTTCATGGCCAGCTACGAAGCAGGCATCACCAGCCTCCGCTATCCGCGCGAGGGAGTGATCGATCGCTTCACCAACACCGCTTGCCCACCGTTTGAACTCGGCAAGTCGCGCGCGCTGATTCGTCATGCACGGCCGGATGTTGCCATCGTTGCGTTTGGCACCATGGCGCATGAATCAGCAGAAGCGATCGCCCTGCTCGGTGAGTACACCGTTGACCTGTACGACGCACGCTTTGCCAAGCCCATTGATGTGGCGCTTCTCAAGGACCTGCTCGGACGCGGGATCCCGGTGGTAACCATTGAAGATCACTCCATCCGCGGCGGCTTCGGCGCGTGCGTCTTGGAGGCGTGCAACGATCACGGTCTGGACACACGGTTGGTCACGCGCTTGGCGATTCCAGACTTCTGGATCCACCACGGCGAACGCAAGGAGCAGTTGGTCGATTGCGGGCTTGATCCTGCAGCGATCGCCCGTACTGTTCGATCCGTGATTGAAGGTCGATCCACGCCAACCAACGCGACCAGCGCACCAACGCGCTCTACGAGCGCGGTCTGATCCGCTAGCGTCACCCTGTTTGATCCACCCTGTCAGCCCCAACGCGAGAACCACGATGGCCATCCTTGTCATCCAGCATTCCAAGATCAGCGACCCGGGACTCCTGGGAGTTTCGCTCCGCGCACACGGCCAACGCGTTCGTATCGTTCGCGTTGATCTTGGACAGCCGCTGCCTAATGATCTTGATGACGTGCACGGTCTCGTTTCGCTCGGCGGTCCGCAGTCGGCCAACGGCAACGATGCCTGGAACGCACCTGAGTTGGAACTCATGCGCGAGGCGCACGCCCGACAGGTACCCGTTCTTGGAATCTGCCTTGGCGCACAGATGCTTGCGAAGGCGCTTGGCGGCGAAGTGGCAACCACGGCCAAGCCGGAACTCGGCTGGGTTGCCGTACGCGCTACCGGTATCGGCGTTGAAGACGTGCTCCATGCCGGCATTGGCTGGACGCAGTACGTCTTTGAGAGCCACGGGGACCATGTTTCAAAGTTGCCCGAAGGCGCGACCGTGGTCATGAAGGGCGAGGCCTGCCCAGTGCAGGCGTTCCGCGTGGGCGCGCTGAGTTACGGAATTCAGTACCACCCAGAGTGGACGCGCGAGACCATCCTTGGCGAAATTGATTCAGCCACCGATGCAGAACTCGCCGCGGTTGGCACCACCAAGTCCAACCTGCGCCAGGCCACCGCGGAGCACTACCCGGCGGCCGAACGCAATTCGAAGCGAGTCTTTGAATTGGCTAATTTGCTGCTCTTCCCAGCTGGTCGACAGCAAACCGGTCTGGTTGCGCCGGGCTGGGTGCATCACTAACTGATTGCCGTCAATCGGCGCTGCCTTTCCGCCCCATAGTCAAGGGTCGGCGGATTCCTTTCATACGCTCGCTGCGATGGAGCCAACTAGCAACTCGTTGTCACGCGCTGAAATCGGAGCGGCCGGCGAACGCGCCGCCGCGCAGTACTTGGCGGATCGCGGCTACACGGTCATGGAACGAAACCTCCGCATCGGCGACGATGAGGCGGACATCGTTGCCCTGGCGCCGGGCGGCGCGGTGGCGATTGTTGAAGTGAAGACGCGCCGTGGACCGTGGAACCCAGAGGAGCGCGTGGACGCAGTGAAGCAAGGGAATCTGGTGCGACTTGCCGCCACGCTGCTTGAGCGACCGGAATTCCATGACCGTATGTTTCAGTTTGACGTGGTGGCGGTATCGGTGGAGACCGATGGCACGTTCACCGTACTGCACTGGCCACACGCGTTCGATGCGGGTGGCACGCCTTGGTAAGGGCTCAACTCAGTTAAGGGCTCAACTCAGCGCGCCGGGCCCTGCTGCGCACCCTTCATCGGACGCAGCGGATCCAAGTATCGCTCACGGGCAATCTGTACGAGCCGAATCTCCATCTTGGAAATACTGGCACCAAGCCATCGCTTCTGCAAGGACTGAATGTAGCGAGCCTGCTCAATGCGCTCTTGCGTTCCTTGCAATTCGCCGCGCAAGGAGAGCTGCAAGTCCGTGTCATAAATTGACATTTGCGGCGGCGTTTCCTTGCTGATGACTGCAAACCAAGTCATGGAAGTACGCGCGTCAAGCGGCTCAGAAATCATTCCAGGCTGCAGCGGCGCGATGAGTTTCTGCAAGTCATTGGTCATATCGGCAATCATCATTTTGCCATCCGACACGGTGACTGCGCGCCACATGCCATGCTCGGGAATGCCGACGGCATCAGCAATTTCCGTGAAGGTCTTCTTCTCTGCCATCATCCGCTTCACCGTTTCAATCTTGTCAGCCTGCTGCTCCTTGGCAAGGCGAATGCGGCCAAGCCGGTAGATCGGATCCGGCTGATACGCCGCATGCCGCTGCCGATACAAGCGTTCAACATCGCGCCAACTCACCACCACGCGCGGCTCTACTTTGCGGCGCAGGATGTCCCTGGTTAACTCGGCGTTCTTGCGGAAGGTGACAAACTCTTCAACGGACATTTGCATCTCATCACGGAGCGCCTCTTCAGCGCTGGCCCGGTTACCGCCACGCTCGGCAATGGTGGTTTCCTGCAAGTCGCGCAGCCAACTGAGCAAGCCAACCTTCATTTCTGGCGAAAGCCGGCTCTCTGCTTCCGCAAGAATCAACTCGGATTCCACCTGCTGCCGAAAGGCACGGCGCACCAACGCGTCAACCTGCGTGCGTGCCGATTCTGGATTGGGGTCCTGCGATGCCAACAACACCGCTGCCTCAATCTGCTTGAAGATCTCTTCAGCAAAGATCGGCCGACCGTTGATCTGTCCAATCAAACTCTCCACCAACCAACGCTGTCCAACCCGTAGCGTGCGCTGATTGCCTTGATCGATGAACAAGCTCTCGTCTTCCGCCGTGGCAGGATCGGCTGCGGTGACTATCTCTTCTTTGCGAATCACCTTGGTGCCGTCCGCCAGCGTGACGGTGTGTTCAATTTCGGTGACGCCCGGTGGCTCGACTTGCGGCATGGGTGTCGCCACTACCTCTGGTAGCGGCCCCATTGGCGGAGTTGAAAACGCGCTGATGTCCACGTCCCGAACGGTCTGCTGCACTTCCGGAGAGGGCGTGCAGCCAATCGGCCCCGTGGTGGCCAGCACAGCAATCGCCGCTAATACTCGGCAGAGAGAGGCGATTGGGCGCTGGCGGGTCGGGTGAAGCATCGGGCGCGCGAAGTGTACGCCGGGACCGACCTATACTCCCCTCCTTCTTACAAGGACCACCATGATCGACCCGAACAGCCAGCACTCGTCCGACGCCCCCGCCCCCAGCATCCATGTCGATAGTGACTGGAAGGCGCAAGCCGAGGCAGAGCGCACCCGACTTGCCGCGAAGGATGCAGCGATGGATGCCCGTGCCGCCGAAGCCGGCAACGAGCAACTTCCACCAGCAGAATTCCGAAGCCTGGTTGGCTTGCTTGCATCGCAAGCAGTGATGGGCCTTGGCACCATGGCCGACCCGCAGGGCCGCGTGGTGGTGGATCTTGAGGGATCAAAGTTCGCTATGGATCTACTCCAGGTTCTGCATGACAAGACCAAGGGTAATCTGACTCCGGAAGAAGCAGGCGAACTTGATGAAGTGCTGCGCGAACTCGGCATGCGATTCGGCGCCATCGCCCGCATGGTGGCTGAGCAGATGCGCACTGCGCCCGGTTCAGTGGTTGCAGGCGCACCAGCCATGGCAGCACCGGCGGCAGCAGCGCAGAAGCCCGCCAGCAAACTGATTATTCCGTAAGCGTGCCCGCAGCTCCGCTCAGCGGAAGACGGGTATCCAGTAATCGAGCGTCGAGATCGTTGCCTGCACCCCCGCAAGGAGGAGCGCGCCGAGTACCGCACGTCCGGCGGAGTGCGGTCGCGTGCGGTTGATTCCAAGGGAAATGAGCCAGGCCAGCGCCACCAAGATGGCTGGATCAAAGTAGCGCTGCCACACCTGCGAATTGCCGGCTTGCACTGCCATAAGCGCTAAAAGCGACACCAGCACGATGGTCGCTTGGCGTCCGCGACGGATCTCCGCGGCGCGAATCCACAGCACCGCAGCAAGCACCGCACCCACGACCGCCGCTGCAACAATGACGATCGATCGACCCCCAAACGCTGGGAACGTTTTCACAATCATCCAATACGCCCCACCCCATCGACCCTGCTCAACAGACCAGGTGCTGTCCGCTACCACCGCTCCCAGAAACGCCAAGCTGGCCACCAAGGTGACGGGCAGCGCATGGCGCCGAACCGTGTGCAGTACTTCAGGCGCCATCGGCAGCAGCGCAATTGCCGCCCATGTTCCCAGCAGCGCCAATCCGTACGCCGGCGCTACCAGACTCAATCCCTTGTCATGCAGCGATCGAAACGTTGCGGGCATCAAGCCGCCCCAAAGATTGACCAGCGCAAGCAGCAGCAACGCCGCCGGGACCAGCGCCAAGCATGCAGCCGCAAGGCGACTCCATGAGCGCGGTTCGTCACCACTCCACTGCTCGGCGTCGGACGCCGACCGACCAAGTGGCGAGCCAAGAATGCCGGCCGCCAAGATGGGCGCGGCCAAGAACACGTTGGTTTGCCGCACGGACAGCGCGGCAACAAACAACACCGCCAGCGTCAGAAAGGTGCGCGTGGTTGGCATCCACCACGCGGCGATGGCAACCATGGTTGTTCCAATCAAGACCGAAAGTACATCGGTGGTCAACCACGCGGAACCGCTGAGTACATAGGTAGATACCAAGAGCGGCAAGGTCAGCGCCAACGCCACTGCTGGCCCCGCCGCGCGTGCCGCGGTGCGCCATACCAAGAGCACCAGCGCTAAACCCGCCAGCGATCCAATGATGCGAAGCCCATGCACGCCAACGCCCATCCACGCAGGAACCGCCATCAATAAGTGATATCCCGGACCAGTAGCGCTTGGATAATCGCGCAGATCCGGTGTTGGCAACTGCGCAGCGAACTGCAACACCGTGGGCAGATGCGCAGCCGCTTCGTCCGAGGCTTCGCTGGTGGCGTCACTACCAAACATGATCACTGGTAGCACGGCACATGCAAAGAGCACGGCCAATACGCACGGCGCGCTTCGCCACCAACCGCGATTTCCCTGAGTGAGTGAGTCCACGCTTTGAATTTACTTGAAGAGTGTGTCGAGTGCAGTTTCGGCAGGCGGCCAGAACAGCACCACCAGCACCCCGATGGCAAAGAGGAGCGATGCCGCCCGCGCGCTGCGATCGGAAAGAACAACGGTGACTGGACTCTCCGCACGCCCCGAGTTGGCGCGCAAATACAGTCGATGAATCACCACGAATACCAGCGGTGCTAGCAATGCGAATCCCGTGGCACGCACACCAAAGATGCCGCGCGCATGATCGCTCAGTGCATAGACCAAGTACGCCATCATGGTGATGGCTCCGGTCGTAGCAAGCAGCCAGTTGAGATCTTCAGCGCTGTCGTAGCCAGCGCGTGGTTTCCAGTCGGTGCTGTCGCCTTGCGCGCGCGCCATGTCCGCGGCGCGCAGGTCGCCCAGACGCTTGACGAATCCTAAGAACAGCGTCAGCGCAAAAACCACCACCACCAGCCACGTCGACACTGAAATGCCAAGCGCCAACGCTCCAGCAATGGCGCGCAGAACAAACCCACTGGCCACCGTCAACACATCAACAAGCCGCACCCGCTTTAACTTGGCGTTGTATGCGACCTGCAGAACGATGTACGTACCAATCACTGCCAACACGGCCGGCCGCACGCACCACGCCACTGCAATGGAACCAATGATGAGCGCAACACCCATGGAGGTTGCAAACTGCGGGGTGACCGCGCCCGATGCCACCGGCCGACGACGTTTGGTTGGATGCTTGCGATCTTCTTGAAAGTCCAGCGCATCGTTCACTGCATAGAAGCCACTGCCCGCCATGGAGAACGCCATCACCGTGAGCGCCACATTCCACAGTTGCTCCGCGATCTTTTCTGGCTGCGCACCACGTCCTTCACTAGCGAGCCAAAAGACAAGTGGGACCAGAACGAAGACGTTCTTGGCCCAGTCGCCGGGTCGGAGGAGACGGAGGGGGGCGGGAAGCATGCACCATCAGTATCGGAATCTGCGGTCGCTTTAATTACCAAAAATCCCCACGA
>JBILYM010000367.1:0-21361 GCA_044377725.1 Phycisphaerales bacterium | reverse complement strand
GAGTGATCGCCAAGCTAGCGAATGCGACGACCGTTGGTATGGTAAGTGTCATGCCGGAACTTCGAAGTGTTCCCTTTGTTGGAGTGAAGCGCCGGTTGCCGCGAAACGCCAACCAAAGTGCTCGGGCAACAGCAGTTGCATCGGCCCTAAATTCCGCGCTAGCGGCCTTTGAATCCGGGGATACTGCAGATGAATGGCTCGCGGTGTATTTCATAGTGTGTCCACAGAGTGTGACTCATTCAGTTTGCGCAAACGCCCCAATTCGCCAGTAACTGTCCCAAGTCAGCGCCGTTGATGACGCCGTCATGGTTGAGGTCGACGCCCGGCTGCCCAGTCACACCCCATGCTGCGAGCAGGATGCCGAGGTCGGCCCCATCGGTCGAGCCGCTCTGATTGAAATCGGTGGGGCAGTCGAGCAGCAGGCTCTCGCAGGTGTCGATGACGCCGTTTTGGTTTGAATCCGGCGAGTAGCCCGCGGCGATCTCGCAACTGTCGAGGAGACCGTTGGCGTTGCAGTCGGCGGGGCGCGCTCCGATGTAATCGAGTGATGCTTCGATCCATGTGCCGCCATTGCAGCCCGCGGGGTCGACTGCGATGGATGGTTCCATCAACACCCGCAGCGCGCCGTCCGCGCCGATTGCCGCGTTGAACTGCTGAGGGGAGAGGGTGAAGGTTGAGATACTTGGAGTGCCGGGATTCTCGCAGTCAGTGGTGTTCTGCAGGGCGTGTTCGTCGAAACCGGAGCCCACCTTTACGCGCACATACTCTTGCAAACCACTGAAGTCACCGTGGCCGTGGATACGCAGCGTGACCGGCGACTCTGCACGAACCGTCGAAGGGATCGTCCACGTCTGATTCGCATTGAAGCCGATGGGCGAGAGGTGACCGGAGTTAAGCGCAATCGTCAATTCTTTCTCGCACGTATCGCCGAGTCCATTGTTGTTGCAGTCTTCGAGGGTGTCAAAGCGTGCATTACAGGAGTCGAGAATGAAATCGCCGTTGCAATCGTGACCTGCGATTTCGGTGGAATCGGTGATGCCATTGTTGTCGCAGTCGGTGTTGGTGAGCGTGACGGTGTGCAACCCGCCTGCGGCGATGCTTGTGCATATCCCAAGATCCGGTGGCGTGGCACACTGTCCGAAGCTATTCAATCCCCAGCA
Organism: Phycisphaerales bacterium; assembly: GCA_044377725.1. Classification (GTDB taxonomy): domain Bacteria; phylum Planctomycetota; class Phycisphaerae; order Phycisphaerales; family SM1A02; genus UBA966. The sequence goes on along the minus strand of JBILYM010000367.1, from coordinate 20,201 downwards.
TCTGACTGTGCCACCGGTTCGGAGTGCAATGGAGTGTTGACCCCCCACCGCGACGCTTGAGCATGGAGCGAGATCTGCTGGCGTGTTGCACTGACCGTAGTCGTTTAGTCCCCAGCAACGTACGGCTCCATCCGATCGAATTGCTAGGGTGACCGCGAACGCTGACGCGATACTTCTACACGGACCGAGGTCAGCCGGTATGTAACACTGGCCATAATTGTTCGCTCCCCAGCATCGCACGGCACCATCAGTGCGGAGTGCTACGGTGTGTTGAAATCCTGCGGCGACACCTGAGCACGGTCCAAGGTCATCGGGTGTGTTGCACTGGCCGTATTTGTTGTTTCCCCAGCATCTGACTGTGCCGTCGGTTCGTAGTGCAACGGTGTGGTTACCACCCCCGGCGACGCTTAAGCATGTTCCGAGGTCGCTTGGCGTGTAGCTCTGGCCGTAGTTGTTTAGTCCCCAGCAACGTACGGCTCCATCCGATCGAATTGCTAGGGTAACCCCGTAGCCTCCGGCAATACTTCGACACGGACCGAGGTCAGCCGGTATGTAACACTGGCCATATTGGTTGTCTCCCCAACATCGCACGGCACCATCGATGCGCAGTGCAATGGTGTGGTAAGTCCCTGCGGCGACACTTAAGCACGGTCCAAGGTCAGCGGGTACGTTGCACTGGCCTACGTCGTTGTTTCCCCAGCATCGCACTAGCCCTTCAGCCTGTGCGCTCTGTTCCGCTGCAACAACTCCCGCCGTCGCGAGAAACGCCGCAACAAGCCCCGACCGCGTGAGGAGTGGACTAGTCCGCCCGGTGTGTTTCGGTTGTGCCATGTACCCCCAAAGGTACTACGGAAGGCTCGCGAAGCCAACAACAATCCCGTGCGTGGCGGGGTTCGTCGTCATTTCCTTGCGTCCGTCGGCTGGCGTTAGCGCAGATGCGGACGCGGGGGGCCTGAGAGCGGCTCATGCATGATGCGGCACTACGTCACCACGAAGGCACACCCAGAGCCGCTGGAATAAATCGCACCCAAAGTCCGCCAAATCACACTTCGCGAGCGCGCCGCAAAACATGCTGCCACGGAGGTGTTGGAATAAACCCCGCCCGCGGACGCCCGGCAATCCGGTTGACTCAACTGCACGGCTCACAGTCTGCACCCGAGCAGGGCACCACTTCGCCCCCGTCCGGTTGCGCTCGACCGAGCGACCACCGTACCCCCTCCCACCATCTCCACCAAAGCGGGCAAAGGGATTCGAACCCTCGACATTCAGCTTGGGACTGATCGCCCCAGTTGAATGAAATGCGCTTTCTGCGTCCCTAACTCGGTTGGGAGCACAGAAGTTGTACCGTTTGCGCCATGTGCTTCTCCGAGTTTCTTTACACGGTACGGAAGTTGCGAACGGGTATGAAACACAACCAGCCGAAGCGTGGGCTTCGATTAAACGCTGACTCCTATACTTCCACATATGGCCGCAGGGGATAGTGACAACGATCAAAGTGAATGGTTCATCGCCGGACCTGGCAACAAGCCCTATGGGCCATATACATTTGCGAAATTGCTTGAGTACGTTGCCGACGGTCGTCTTCGGCGCGATTCGCTCGTGCATCGAAGAGGAACGGACAATTGGATTCCTGCAGCGGAGGTCTCTGGCTTGTTTCGAGCGGCGCGGGTTGCTCCGGTACAAGAAAGCAGACCATCCGTTGTTCCGAGTAATCCACGTGGAGCATTGCTCGCATGTCCGACATGTCGAAGCGGGAGTATGAGCCGTAAGCGTTTATATCGGATGAGTGACGTGGTGGTGGTGATCGGCTATATCCTGCTGTTTCCTTCCCTTCTTGGGATGGTGATTACGATTGCACTGACGGGATTTCTTATGATTGCACCGATCGTCGGCGGGGCTGCGGCAAAGAGTCCTGAATCCGTTTCCTCAGACGGTCCATCACTTCCGGGGGCACCGATCGTCCGAAGGTCTGCGTCAGAAAGACCTGAAACCGCTGCCGCAGGCGTGGTCGCTGCAGTGTTTGCAGCGGTATCGGGGGTCGCCATGTTCATAATGTTTTTCGTTAGCGGATTGGTGGGGTGGCTGCTAATCATGAAAAAGACGGTCTTATGGTGCAACCTCTGCGGAATGACAATCGACGCGGCGTAGGCGGCGCGCAGGTGAATCACAACCCTGTGAAGCGGGGGCTTGGCTCGGTTGGATCGTTGTCTAGATCTCAGGGGTGCCGGCGAAGTGAGCAGCGGGCGCAATGCGGTAGTCTTCCGGCATGCGAAAATTATTTCTAGGGGTGACCATGCTGGTGGTGTTCTGCATCATGTGGGGTCTCGTGGCAGGTGATGCACTTGGGGCGTACGTGCGCATGAACAAACAGGCATCAGCACAGGGATCTCCGCTCGCGTTCAAGCAGGCATTTGACCAGGCTGATCAAATGCATAAGCAGGCAGAGCAGGCGTTTGAGCAGGCCAAGCAAGCTTGGGCGCAGGCGGAACAGCAATATCTGCAGATAGAACCGGCATACAAGCAGGCGACGCAGGCGCATAAGGCAGCAGAGCAGGCTTTCCAACAGGCAGATCGGGCCTACGAGAAATCAGGGCGCGCACACAAGCAGGCAGAGAAAACTCATCAACAAGCTGAGAATGCTTTCACTCAGGCCGAGCAGGCATACAAGCAAGCGCAGCCAGCACACAAACAGGCGCAGCAGGCATGGCAGCGTGGTCTATCGGATTTAGAGCAAGCTGAGCGGGCCTACACGCAGCCAAAGCGCAATTACGAGCAGGCAAACGAGGCTTACGCGCAGTCGCTTCAGGCGTCCGCGATTGCAAGAGCCCATTTCAATAGGCAGGCATTGTGGGGTCTAGGAGCAGGACTCGGTGCAGATGTTGTGCTCCTTGTGAGCGTCATGGCGTGGGTGAATATCTTTCGCAAAAATCATCCGTCACAGCCATGATGGCTAGTGTGGACTTCCACCCGAATCACGGTCTCGCACAAACCAACAGCACGGATAGCCCTGCGGGGCGAACATGGCTATGACCTTACTTCTTGAGGTCCTTTGTAGGAAAGGTCGGGGGTGATTCCGCCCTTGGGGTGGTGCCGGCAACGATTCGCGGATCGCCATTCTTGTCGAACCATCGGGTAAGGGCAGCGCCGTCGGCGTACGACATCGAACTGATCCGCATTGAGCCGTCTTTGTCGCACAGATCGACCGAAGCATCACCTTCCTTGGTCACCCCAATTCCGATTCGGGGCTTGCTGTCGGTATCAAAGCAAGCAAAATACATTGAACCCTCCGGGCCGACGGGCATCGCAGCCAAGCGAACCTTTCCTGCGGCATCAACCACCTTCAGTGCCTTGCACGTCACGGTATCAAAGGACGCGTTCTCTGAAAGGCCAATAGCGCCCAGCGCAGTAATTGTGACGACGAGCGCGGCAAGCGAAATTACCGAACGACGTAGTCGGAGGTTGCTTTGCTCAAGGGAACGGATACGGTCATCGATGTTGTTCATGGCCGCGATAGTAGTCGGGGCTCTCGCTATATGTCGTTCGGGCGATTCACGCGCGTGAGCGAATGAAACACAACCCGGCGAAGCGTGTGGACGTTCCGAGATCGCTGGGTATGGCTCGTCTCACAGCAAGTTCCAGAGCGTTACGACGAATAGCAAGCACTTGTTGCCAAATCATTTGGCCGACATGCTCAGTCGGGCACCGGGACTGTTACGCGTTTGCCTGTGACATACTCGGTCACCCATGCCTCGGACTGTTGATCCATGATTTCAACGCCACTGACCCCCAGATATTCAGGGGACCCCTGAAGCGCAGCGGGGAGCGACAAATACAAAGGGTCAGTTAGCAGAACGCCGTATCTAGGTGGCGAAAAAAGGCGCCCTTCTGGCGTGGGCTCGTAACTCATCACATTCACTGTTTGATTTCTAATCTTCACTGACTTCAGATAAGCCACTTTCCAACTGTAGTCAGCGATTCGGATACTAAGTGTCATGCTGTCGTGAAGCCTGCGAACTTGGATTATCCGCTCTCCAGCCGGTTTCAGGTTCTGATTCGCTGCGCTTGTTGGAGCGGCGTCGAGTGGCGACTGGGTGACAGTAGTAGCTTCGTGGCTTCTCTTTAACTCAAGTTCGAACTCCCTGGCCCTTCCTTTCCATTCTTCTACTTCCTTCCGAAAATAACCTAAGTTGTAGTCCGCGAGAGCGCAAGCATCGCGGCTCGTCTTCAATTCACGTTCAAGTTTTTGCACGACGGTGGTCGCTGCCTCTAACTCACCTGCACATTTTCCGGCCCGTGCCTTCCACGCTTCAGCTTCCTTCCCCGCGTTTTTGAAGTTGTAGTCAGCGAGAGCGCAAGCGTCACGGCTCATCTTTAACTCAAGTTCTAGTTCCGCTGCCCTGGTCTCCAGCACTTTTGCCTGGGCCATCAAGATTCCGGACTCCTTGTTGGCGGGTGTGTTGGGGCTTTCGCTACCACTCTTTGCTATTGGCTCGCCACACGCAGTAAGTAGCGAAGCGGCTATGACGATGGCAGTCCTTCCCGGATTATTCATGGCGTCAAGATACAGAGGTTTCCACTGCGTCGGTTCCCGTAGTGTCGGGTAGCGACATTGACTAAGCCGTGGGTCATGCGGTCATAGAAGAGGTTGCCAAGCGTCCTGGGCGCGGTTCCTACATGGTGTATGAGTAGGGCATGCCCGCGAGGGTAAGCGCGATTTCGGGCAGTTCCGCACTTCGCTGCCTTTCCGCCGGGCGGATTGTCGCAACCACGCGTACCCCGGCTCATAGGCGAGGTGACTGTCCATTGCTAAAGTAACCCCATGCTCAATTCCGGACGCACGATAGTAGTGATGTTGGTTGGCCTAACGCTGTTGGAGCTTGGCTGCGAAGACAAACAACCGGCGACATCAAAGCCTCAGCAAGTTCAATCACAGCCAACTACAACGAACTCGGCGCAAACAAATCAACCAACCCTGCCTCCAAGCAGTGCGCCGGCACTCGCTTGGGCTGAAGTTCTAGAACAGAATCCCGATCCAAAGGTTGTCACTGATGCGGACTTTTATAGGCGCATCACTGAAACAAAGTTGCCATGGCGAGTGAAGGACAAAGCGAGCGGGATCGTCATGCTGCTTGTGCCGCCGGGTAAGTTTGTGATGGGTATGAGCCCGGGTGATTCAGAGGCTGGTCCTAACGAAAGACCAGCCCACGAAGTCACGATCACCGAGCCGTTCTATCTCGGTCGTACCGAAGTAACGGCAGAGGAGTGGAAGAGAGTGATGGGAGAAAGTCCAAGCAAGACCGCATCCCTAGTCAGGATGTTCTTAAGCAAAGGATTAACTAAGCAAGAAGCAATTGATGGTCTAGAACTATGGCGGCGAGAACACCCTGCAAAGGACAAAAGTTGGGATGACTGTCGCCTGTTCTGCGCCATGGTTGGGCTAAGCCTTCCAACTGAAGCACAGTGGGAGTATGCATGTCGGGCAGGAGTCCGCAAGCCAATGTATGGCGAACTCGAGCAGATTGCGTGGCTACCAGATGAGTATGGGGAAACCCATTCCGTCGCAAAGAAAGCACCGAACGCGCTCGGGTTCTATGACATGCTTGGAAATGTCGCGGAATACTGCGGAGATTGGTATGACGAGCACTACTACAAATCGTGCCAAGACGGCGTGGTTGATCCATCAGGGCCGAAAGGTGATCGATTGCGCGTGTGTCGCGGTGGTCACTCACTCTCAACGCGTTCACGGGGGCAGGATGATTCGGTGACGTCTGAGTATCAACACAAAGTGCGCGCCTCGTACCGCGCCTCATGTTCGACCAGTGGCGCGTACGACTTCAGCGGTTTCCGTGTCGCGAGGGCGACACCGCTGCATTTCCTGACCGGTGACGAAGAAGCAACCAGTGAGCGCTTGCGCGCACAGTCCATGCTTGAAGATGGTGCTGTCATCAGTAGCGTCTCCAGCGATCGGGAAGTCCGTCGCCAACAGGCAACTACAGAATTCAAGTCGGACATGAATCGCGCGCAGAGCCTTCTCGCACAAAGGCTCCACGACCAAGCCAATTCGGCAGCTTTCGCGGCGCGCACTCGGCTTGACCGCGCGCGCGACGTTCTGAGCGCAGCCGATTTTGATCAGATGTCTACAGACGCCAAGAAGTTAGTTGACCAAATTGATCAGGAGTCTCAGAAGGATCGTGAGAGTCCTGCCACAAGTACCACCAGCGTTGATCCGAAACTTTGGAAGAATGGCCGACTCGTGACCGCGCAGGGCGTTGCATTGAAACCACGCAAGCCGCAATTCACCATGGTGCAGCAAGTGAGCTCCCTGCCGAACTGCCGACCGCCGGTGGTGTCTCTTACCTTTGACGGCACTGGCAAATGCGTCGATGTATTCTTCAACCGCTCGAGTGGCGACAGCGAAATCGACGGAGTTCTAAAGAACTCGCTCTACTTTTGTCGCGCTGCCGGTAAGAAGATCGATGACTTAAAGGGCTCCGAAAGAGTGCGCATCACCCTGCAACTTTTGTTCTAACGCCCAGCCATTCCGTCGTGCGCCACGTCTCGCGTTAGATTACGCCCGGCTTCCTAGCTCGCTCAACACACAGAATCACAATGTAAAAGTATCGTCACGTAGCCTTTATCACCGCTAGCGCTGCGTTACCTAGGGAGGCATCACCGCAGAGCACGACTACCAAGACCAAGGCTGATGCCATGACCGATGATCCCCATCGATTTCCGACAACGCTCCGCTAGAACATGCGGCTGAGTTTCTTCAGTGGCACTTAGAGCCATAAATACATGGCCTCTAGGCATTTCAAACAAAGCGGGCAAAGGGATTCGAACCCTCGACATTCAGCTTGGGAAACACGGTTCCCGAGCTGTGCTTGTGCGAGAAAGTGCCTTGCGGTGCTCCGATCCAAGTTGATGATACCGAAGCGTGTGCCGTTTGTGCCAGTTGTTTCGTGCAAAGTGTGTACAAGTGTGTATGGACGTGCACGGTTCGATGAACGAAGCACCGCACTTGAGGTGGCGTGTGTGCGAATGAAACACAACCCCGCGAAGCGTGTGCATGGCCGGATTGGGTGGTTGAGTGTTAGTGGTTGCAGCGGCGCGAAGTCAGTTCACTTGAGCAGCGGTTGATTTAGTGTGATGCATGGGCAAGTAGCCTCGGGCGCGCATGGAGTCTGCGGGCCCCAGTTTGCGAGAACCATACCGAGATCAGCATCAGCGATCCGGTTGCCATCCAGACTAGCGCGGCAGGCGAAGCCGTTGACGGTTGGTGGCGGGAGTACCTCTGTTCATTCAAGACGTGCATCCAATTGATAGGTTGCACTCAAAGAGAGGTGCCGGTGTGGATTCGGGTCCATTCCAAGGTCTCCAGTTGCGGTTACTGCCCCTGGGCCGCCATTTTCCTTCAGAGATTCCTTGCATCCGGTGTGAGGTCGGGGTAACTTTGATCCTCCGGGACGCCCCCGGGGGAGGCTGCAATTCAAAGATGCGTATGTTTAATATTGGTGCTCTGATTGTGTCATGTTTGATCACTTCGCACGCACGTTCGCAGTGTGAAGGAACATGGGTGGTTAACTACGCAAACTCTGATGGACCGATTGGGGATTACGACTCAGAGGGCACCTGCATGTCCGGACAAATTGCACTGGGGCTCGTTGGCTCAAATCTCGTCGCATGGCCCGACCCCAGTGGCCTTTGGCAGGACATTCGCCCAACTGGCGCGGCACAGGTCGGATTAGGAGGCGCGTCGGCAACGACGTTTGTCGGTAGTTACTCGCCAACCACCCAAGCAAACTTGCGTGCGTGTTACTGGAGCAGCGTGCCAGGATCGCTCACGAGCCTCCACAAATCCAACTGGTACTCGTCTGGCGCACTCGGAGTCAGCGGTATTCAGCAAGTTGGCGCCTTTAACCTCACTAGTACCGCAAACTCTCGGGCATGTCTCTGGAACGGTTCTTCGGCATCGTTCGTCGACCTGCATCCTCCCGCAGCTGTCATTTCGAGGGCAAACGGAACCAACGGCGTTCAGCAGATTGGAACGGCAGTTATCAACGATTGGGCTCATGCATGCCTTTGGTCGGGCTCGGTTGCATCCATGATCGACTTGACGCCTCCGGGTGTGATACATGCATGGGGGCAGGCCATCAGCGGATCACAGCAGGCCGGCTCTGTCCAGGTCAAACAGGTTGGCTACCCTACTCATGCAGCGGTCTGGTACGGCAGTCGTGAGTCATTCATCGATCTAAACCCACCGGGATGCACGAATTCACACATCATGGCGACGTGCGGTTCACACCAAGTAGGCCAGGCGACTGTTAACGGTGTTAACTCGGCGTACTTGTGGCGTACTTCGGCCCAGAATGGGGTCGACCTTCAGGCTCTCACAGTTGGCTTCAATGGATCACGTGCCGAGGGTGTCTCGGTTCACAATGGCACCATCTATGTTTGCGGCTGGGGTAACACCCCTGCAGGGCGGCGCCGAGCGGTGATCTGGGTGTTTCGAGATGGCGCCGACTGCGATAGCGACGGAGTTGCGGATCGCTGCGAGATCGAGGCCGGGGCGCCCGACATCAACCATAATGACATTCCGGATTCGTGTGAATGTCTAGGCGACATTCTTACTGACGGTCGTATCGATGGAGCCGATCTCGGTGCCGTGCTGTCGTACTGGGGCCCGGTTACCTCGAGCGCCACGTCCCAGGCCTGTGATATCGACAACAACGGAATTATCAACGGTGCTGATCTGGGGCTGCTACTGTCAAGCTGGGGGCCATGCCGCTGAACCAGCGCGGGTTCCAAATCCTGAAGAGTAGGATCCTTGCCTCAGTCACCGCCCTGATACTCGTGTCTCTTGCTGAAGCACAACGCGCCGGCGACATCGCCGCTAAGAGCAGGGCCGACGAGGCGAAGACCAAGGTCGGCTACGAGATTCCGTTCCACCGGCACTTCTTTGTGTTCACGCCACCGAGGGCGCGCCTCGGCGTGTCGGTTTGTAAATTAGAAACATCAATGGGTGGGAGAAGAACCAATGAAATGGCTAAGAGGGTTGTTTGGTGGCGCAAATCAGCAAAATGTAGCATCGCAAACTTTGACTCAGAAAGAGCTCATTGAGCTGACAGAGGACTACCTCGAAGTGCTAAAGGATGAAGGCGCATCTGGGCGTCCCTCTGACTACGCTTCCACTTTGCAGTATGTCCCACCGGCGCGGAAATTCCCCGGTAAGTGGCCTGGTATGCCACTCTGTGGTTGCTGTTCCGTACCTTTCCCAATTGATCCGCGAGAGTGTGGGCTGTGGGTCGCAAGGGGCGCTAGAGGTAAGCAGTCCGGAACGATTGTTCCTATATGTGCTGTATGCCTCACTTACTTAAATCGAGAGCATCGCGCATTGAATCAACGCGATCGATTTTCAATTCCCGCCACCTACGACAAGCTCGGTCAGGAAATGAGTTCCAAATTCCCCCTAGATGATCTCCAGCGCGTTGCAATTTTACGCATAGCGCTCTTGCGTAAGCGATTGGGTAAATCGAAATAGCGGCGATGGACCTGGCGAAACGCGGGTCCCAGGCTGTGCTTGTGCAACAAAGTGCCTTGCGATGCTCCGACGGGTAGGTATACCGAAGCGTGTGCCAGTTGTTTCGGTCAAAGTGTTGGCGGCCGTTCACGGTTCCATGAACCTATAGCAGGGGGATGGACGTGGCGCGTGTTTGGTAATGGGCATCCTTGGTTCAAAAGGTCTCTAGCGCAGCCTCCTAAGTTGTCCTTTAGCCGCGAGAGTAAAGGCGCTCACAATAGGCGCTTCAATCACTCGGCCACCGGGGGCCGCACAAGTCGCCGTCCTCGCGGCGCAACATTTCGCGTAGTTGGCAAGTGCGCTCTGAGAACAGTTTCGCTCTTCGCATCGAGATACACATTGGCTCGATCGACCCGTGCCAAATGTCGCTTCCTTGCGGCCATTCCATCGCGATCTGCGCATCCACGTACTTCTTCCACGCTGTTTGTGACGAGTCGAGCAACTGGACTGCTCGCTTTGCATTCGGTCGATTTGCTGCGGCAAGGTTGCGTAGTTCTCTTAGCGCGGACTGCAGTTCAATTTCCGCATCTGCTTGGTCGGATTCTGCAGCGGCATTCATGTCATTCTGCGTCTCGGCCTTCGCCCAGCGCTCCTTTGTCAAACGCGTGGCAGCCGAATCAGGCCGCGGACCTGCCGACTCTTCGCAGCCAGCGACACCGAGGATTGACGCGATACAAGCCGCTATCGCAGTGCAACGGACGGTCATGACGTACCGCCTCGACCTTCGGCGTCGTCCCAGCTGCGGAACCCTGTATAGACACCGTCAGTACCCATGGCCATGGCCGTACATGCGCCGTAGACCTCCCGCGCAAGCCGTTCCGCTTCGGAGGCCGATTGCGCGGGGATTCGAATCTCACGGCCCGGGGACCCAAGGACCACACAATAAACGCGATAGATGTACTTTGCCATAATTCAGTTCCTTTCAATTGATTCATCAATCTCATCATCGTTGACGTCATTACACAATGGGTCAACTGCTAGAAGTAACTCTTCGATGATGGACAGCATCGAAGACAATGTGCCCGCAACTGCTTTCGGTGTGACTTCACAGTCCGCGTACCACTGCTCTGAAGTGACGGTGATCGCGCCATCCATCGGGTTGATCATGCACTTGGCAGCCCGGAACCGGAAACTCAGTCGATTTAACTCCTCAAGTATCACAGCACGCCGCGGTCCGCCTGTCGGCGCGCCTGGTAGGCCCTCGGTGCGAATGTTCAGGAACGCACCACCCTCTTCAACGATTAGGTGCGTGTGGAATGTAAATTCATCGATCAGCCAACACACCGTGAACCATGAATCGTCATCCGCAACGCTGTAGGTGACCTCTAGCGCTTCAAGCGCATCGACGACCGTTTGTCTAGTAAGCATGTGAACCTCCTGAGGATTCATAATTCTGGTTGGGGTACCGAGTAAACCATGATTGCACCCATGGCCTCACGGACAGCATGGACAAACAACCCGAAGAGAAACGCAACTTCATCGGGCGTCGCCCAAGACTCACGAAACCAGTGATCAACACACACGACAAGTTCCCCGTCGCGTGGATCCAACGCCGCCTTCACTGCCCGATATTGGCGGTTGATGCTGTCCGCCACACGGCACAGCATGCTGTGTCCCCTCCGTCCGTCCTTGCTGCATGGAAGTCCAACAGAGCGAATCTCTAGGAATCGACCGCCGCACTCGATGGACATGACAGCCAGCACAATGCTGCCGAACGTATAAATAGGAACGACGAATGCGCCATCGCTCGCTTGCGAGTGGCGAAGTGCTAGATGTTCGAGTGCGGAGCGCACGGTTGCCGGATCAATCATCGGATCCTCCATACGCTTGCTGGTCGTCAAATCGCATTCTCGAAAGTTTCGCCCACGTTGGATACACAACCATATTCATCCGGCGGCGACCGGCGTCTGTGAGTATGACTCGGTCGCGGAAGTGAGCACTACGGACGAAACCGAGCATTCCGTCGTCGACCAACTTCTGCCTCGCGTCGAGCATTGCGTGCTCGCCGGCGGAAAGTGAGCAGAACAACTCAGGGTCGACCGGTGCGAGTTTCGCAGCCATATCGCGCACCCGGCGTTCATCAACGGATTCCAGACCCGCTGCGAGGAGAATTGACTCGCAGCAGAGCGTCGATCGGCAATGCCGTAGCGCTTGCGATTGAGCGTGGCCGAGGCGGTAGTGCTCGGTGAGTTGGCGCGCCGGAATCGTCAATCCCGAAGCCCGAACGACCCATTCGCCATGCTCAAAGGCGGCGCCCATGGCGGTTCCAAACGTGCTCAGGAGCCACATTCCTGTGTCATCGAGGCGTTCGAGGGCGCGTTCGACTTCAGTGTCGGTCCAAGGCCGCTGCGCGAGCTCCCGCATGCGATCTGGAGACAGCGATGGTTTGATGATTCGGCGAGGTTGCTTCATGGTGTTTGCAGTACGGTGAAGGGTGCGATCAGCGTTTCACATAGACCCAATCCGGCGAAAGTCAACGGCACGGTCGGACGGGGTTGGCGGCGCAGGCTGCACGACTGGTCAGGGGAACTAAACATGACAGGAAGTTGATGCCGCGAGATAGGTGACATGTTGGTATTCACAGGTGCGATGATCCAAGGTGGATGGTGCGGGCGGGAGATTCCGTCCGGCGGCCTGACCGACCCGGCATCAGGCCGGTCGGTCAGGTGCCGGGGCGCTCTTAGCGGGTTCGGTAACTGTGCACGAACACACGGGGGCGGTTGCCGTTACTGCGGAAATGGAAGTTGTGGAAACTCATGTGGAAGGATTCCTTTCTCAATAAAGTGTGTGACTCAGAAGCCGATACGACGGGTGGTACTCCTGACCTGGACCGTCCCGAGCTTGCCAGGAATTCGAATGCTCGATCCGGGTGAAATGGCGCGGCTAGGGAATCGCCGAGTGGACTGCTTGACTGACACGACGCGGGGCGACTTGAACGAGCGGGGGGTGCACATGGAATTGCTCCTGTTAGATGGATGTTGTTGTAGGGGCTTAGCGGTTGTAGCCGCGGACGTTGACGGCGCCTGCGCGGGGTTGCTTAAAGGGGTCGGTACGGGGGTATGAGCGCTGGTGTCCGTTGGTGAAGGTCTTCTTCATGGGTGTCTCCATTCGGTGACTGCAGAACGTGGCGGGCGATCACGTGAGCGCCCTCTGTAAGTGGGGTCTTCCACGGCCCCGAACCCACCCCCCTTTGGCAGACTTGAACAAGCGGGGGGTGGGCATGGATTGCTCGTGTTAGATGGATGCGGGACGGGGCTTAGCGGTTGTAGCCGCGGACGTTGACGGCGCCTGCGCGGGGTTGCTTAAAGGGGTCGGTACGGGGGTATGAGCGCTGGTGTCCGTTGGTGAAGGTCTTCTTCATGGGTGTCTCCATTTGGTGACTGCAGAACGTGGCGGGCGATCACGTGAGCGCCCTCTGTAAGTGGGGTCTTCCACGGCCTCGAACCCACCCCCCCTTTGGCAGACTTGAACAAGCGGGGGGTGGGCATGGATTGCTCGTGTTAGATGGATGCGGGACGGGGCTTAGCGGTTGTAGCCGCCGACGTTGACGGCGCCTGCGCGGGGTTGCTTAAAGGGGCCGGTACGGGGGTATGAGCGTTGGTATCCGTTGGTGAAGGTCTTCTTCATGGGTGTCTCCATTTGGTGACTGCAGAACGTGGCGGGCGATCACGTGAGCGCCCTACAAGAAAAGGGCTCTCCACGGGGCGAACCCACCCCCCCCTGTTCAACTTTTTTCTCGCCGAGGGGGTCGGCCGTACGACTTGCAGATCCTGCGTTCGTCTAAAGTTGTGCGCGTAGGCGCGGGGAACCGCCCCCCTTGCGTAAGCATTCGACGGAAGCATCGGAGATAGCTTTCGACACACGATCGCCGTGCCGGTTTGTTCGCGCAAGACTTGTGATTACCTCCCCGCAGCGTTACCATTTCTCCATGCCGATTCGGGGAGCCGTCAACAAATTCGTTCGCAGGTCGGTCAAGATGGCGCCGACAGAACTTTCGCGTTTGGAGAGTGCGGCTCTCAGCGCTTGGGTGACTGTTGCGCAGGATGCGCCCAATGTCAGCTTTTGGATGGCGGACAGTGACCCTAACCACGCCCAAAACCACGCAGTCGTCTTGTGTCAAGAGCTAAATGGTGACGCGGAGCTGCTGCTCGAAGCATGCCTGAAGAAGACACTTGGTAGGGCGTCTGCCTGGGATCACAAAGATGTCGCCGCTTGGAAACGACTGAAAGTCCACTTCCTGAAAAAACAATGTCTCGATATCGTGCTCCGCCGCATAGGCCAACTAGGGCGCCCTTCGGCCAGACAGATTGGGACTGAGGGCGAGTGGTCGCCAATACTCCAGAGATTGCACGATGCTGGATTCCGATCGATTTGTCGATTGACTACGGCCGCGCCACCAAGCCTCGAACTAGGTGAGTTTCTTCTCGATGTGCACATCAGGTTTTGGGAGCAGCCGCGGCGGCGTCGTACGGTTCGGTTGGACAACATGGCACGTCAGGAACGCAGGACAGCAAACAATTTGGCTGCAGAAGATGCCGTTGCTGGCAACGAACGGCAACTGTCAACCCCGGTTTACGCAGAAAAGTTTGCCGACCGTCTCTTCATTATGCTTGCAGATTGTGTTTCGGATTCTTACAGCAACACATCGGGTCCGTCCCCGAAGGCCGAAGAGTGCCTCCGGCGTCGGACATCACTCGAACGTGGCGCAGAGCGGATGATCGTCAAGTTGAGTTCTGGAAGTGGGGCGCTCAGTCCAGTTAATGAGGTGCGCAATATTCCGCGCCCTTTCGCGGATTGGTACGGACAGGCCATGGATAGCAAGCCTCGGCCGAGTCGGGCGGTAATCGTCCAAGCTCTCAAGGAATTCAGGTATGCCTTGAGTCACGAAGGCCGGGAGTGAAATCGCCGATGAGAAAGCCTGCCAATCAAATCCCCCTGACGGAAAGTCAGTATCAGCTCGTTGCTGCTCGCGAGCGCCATCGTCCGCTCACGTTGAAGGAGCGGCGTGCGGCTGACGAATTGATACGAACTTCACCTGCTGCTGCCAAGTACGCCGAGGCACTTCGTGGTCGATTGAAAGAGGTTGCTACGGAGCGCCTGCAGGTCATACTTGGCGGCACGGGCTCGGAGCGCGCGTCCGCCGCTCCTGCTAAGGGCAGGAAAGCAGCTTTAAAGATTCTGTTCGCTGACGGGCTAAATACAGTGACTGCCGGGCCGCCAAACTTAGAGTTCGATCAGCTTCGATTGATGCTTACCGCAGGCGGTCGCAAGCGGCTGGGCAGGGAAGTCGAGGTGGCACCGCTCGACTACTCAAACCAGTTGGGAGCCCGGCGGGACGCAGTTGCGGCGTCCGATTTACTTGTCATCGACGCGACAGCTTTTTTGATGTATAAGGGGAAGCACAACGATCGCTTTGCCGCGCAGTCCCGAGCGATCAATACCCTTTATGAGGTCGCATGGGCGATGTATCTTCGCCGGCGAACTGTTTGGTTCTTCCCGGTGAGCTACGACCAAGGGCGCAATGGCCGTGGCGAGGTGCATGATGTGCTACTATCATTGGCCACTTCCAACTCATTGCCTATCTTCAAGATGTCGGGGCCCTCTCCTGAGTCGCGGTTCATGCCGCAGGACTATCGCCGTCTCTTTGAAGTCATCGAGGCGCCGTTCGTAGTCGGGATAGAGGCCGCGCTAAACCAGATTTTGCAGGCGGCCCGCGATATTGATAGCTCGGGCGGCAATGGCAAGGAGCGAGCGGTTGAGCAAGTACAAAAGTCGATGCGACGTCGGAGCGGTTGACACGTTTTCCCCACAAGTAGCGGCAACCGGACCGCAGCGTGGCGAGTGAAACACAACCCGGTGAAGGGGTGGCTTGGCTGGGTCTGTGGATGTGCGTGAGTTGTTGAAGTGGGATGGTTACGGATTGATGAGGTTCAGCGGGCAGGTTGACGGTGGGACGTCGTGGCGGGGCGCGTCGCCCCAGTCGTTGAGGACTTGCGCTAGATCAGAGCCATCGACTTTGCTGTTGAAGTCGATGTCGCTACGGTAGGTCAGGCCTTGGGCCGGGTCACTCAGTACCACCCACGGGGTACGGCAGATCACCGTAGAACCACCGGGATTACATGGGTTCATCTGCGACCAGTCCCAGCCTCGCACCTCAACCTTTCCGTCACTCCATGCCCGATACAGCAATCCGGCGCCACCGTTGCCGTGGTTTCCATACCAAACAATCGTCGGCTCCGGCGGAACCTGCGCCGTCGCTGCTGCGACGACAGCCGCAACGTGCGTCGCACCGGCTTCGGCTCGTGGCATCACGCGGTCGATGATTGGGTAAGAGGCGAGGCAAAGTCCAAGGACGCATAGTCCGGTTCCAGTCGAGATGTTCTTCATAGTGTCTCCGTAGTTGTTTTGAGTGATTCAGTTTGTGCAAGGGCCCCAAGCATTGAGCATGTAGCCGAGGTCTGCGCCGTTCACGACGCCATCGCGATTGAAATCACTCGCCGTGTTGGCGGTCGCTGGGCCCCATTGCGAGAGCAGCGCGCCAAGGTCTGCGCCGTTGACGTGCCGATCGACGAACAGGTCCGCGAGGCACTGGCAGGTATCGGGAATCGTGTCGAGATTGAAGTCCGGAGCGCCGGCGGCGAGTTCGCACGCGTCGCCGATACCGTTAGTGTTACAGTCGGCTTGCAGCGGATTGGCGATAGCGGGGCAGTTGTCAATGGAGTCGGGGCGGCCGTCGCCGTCGGTGTCGAGTGGTGGCGGTCCTACGATTGCGATGGTGTGGTATCTGCCGGCCGCGATGCTGGAGCACGCACCGAGATCGGCGGGCGGGTTGCACTCACCGAAGGGGTTGGATCCCCAGCATCGCACAGAGCCATCGATTCGGATTGCGATGGTGTGGTAGAAACCCCCTGCGATGCTTGAGCACGCACCGAGATCCGCGGGCGTGTCGCACTGGCCTTGGGCGTTGTATCCCCAGCAGCGGACGCCGCCATCGCTTCGGAGTGCGATGGTGTGGCGTCTGCCCCCCGCGACGCTTGAGCACGCACCGAGATCCGCGGGAGTGTCGCACTCGCCAACGCCGTTGTATCCCCAGCATCGGACGCCGCCATCGCTTCGGAGTGCGACGGTGTGGGGGCCGCCGCCCGCCACGCTTGCGCACGGACCGAGATCCGCGGGGATGATGGACTGTCCGACGTTTGGCCATGAACCAGTATTGGTTGTTCCGGCCCCCCAGCATCGGACGCCGCCATCGCTTCGGAGTGCGATGGAGTGGAAGTTCCCGCCCGCCACGCTTGCGCACGGACCGAGATCCGCGGGGACGATGGACTGACCAAAATTTTCATTCGAACCTGTATTCGTCAATCCGGCCCCCCAACATCGGACGCCGCCATCGATTCGGAGTGCGATGGTGTGGTAGCCGCCTCCTGCGACGCTTGAGCACGCACCGAGATCCGCGGGCGTGTCGCACTGGCCTTGGCCGTTGTATCCCCAGCAGCGGACGCCGCCATCGATTCGGAGTGCGATGGTGTGGTAGCCGCCCCCTGCGACGCTTGAGCACGCACCGAGATCCGCGGGCGCGTCGCACTGGCCTCGGCCGTTGTTTCCCCAGCAGCGGACAATCCCGTCAGCGTTCGCGCTCTGAGCCACCATCCCTGCGCCGGTCCCTGCCAGAAACGCAGCCACGAGCCCTGACTTCGCGAGGAGTGGACTAGTCCGCCCGGTGTATTTCGGTTGTGCCATAGCCGGCAAAGGTACTACGGTTGGCGTACCAATCCAATAGCAATCCCGTGCGCGGCGCGGTTCCTAGTCATTTCCTTGCATTCACCGGCTGGCGCGACCGCAGATACGGACGCAGTGCAGCCTGGGGGAAATTGAACCTAACCCTTTAAAACGTGTGCTCAGCTGTACCAGCGGGTTAGTTAACGACGCCCCAGCGTGAGAGCATCGCTGCGAGGTCAGCACCATCGATGCGTTGGTTGCCATCAAGATCCCCGTAGGGTGGATTTGTGATTCCCCATAGGGCGAGAAGGCCACCAAGGTCTGCTCCGTCGATGTGGCCGTCGAGGTTGAGGTCTCCGTACAGCAGTTCGCAGGAGTCGAGTTTGCCGTTCTGGTTGTCGTCTTCGGCTCCGGCGGTGATGTCGCAGGAGTCGGGCTTTCCGTTCAGGTTGCAATCGATGGCGGTACCAGCGGCAATGTCGCAGGCGTCGATGCTTCCGGAGTTGTTGCAATCGAGGGCTGGGTTGGTTGCGATGTCGCAGTTATCGAGTGTTCCGGATTGATCGCAGTCAAGCGCCGGATCTGTGATGGATTCGCAGGAATCGAGGACCCCGTTGCTGTTGCAATCGAGTGCCGGGTTGCTTGCAATATCGCAGGAGTCTGGGATGACGTTCTGGTTGCAGTCTTGCACCATATTCTGCGAGATCTCCCATGCGTCGGGCAGGTTATTGTTGTTGCAATCGGCTTTGCATTCGTCGGGGATGCCGTTTCGGTCAACATCATTACTGCCGCCACCCACCGCTACATCGCAGGAATCTGGTCGTGCGTTGGAGTTGCAGTCTGGGACGAGGTTGTTTGCGAGTTCGTATGTATCTGGGAGGCTGTTACCGTTGCAATCGATTTCGCAGGCATCCAATCTTCCATTGAGATTGATGTCTGCTGCTCCTTGAGCAATCTCGCATGAGTCGAGAAGCAGGTTGCTATTGCAATCGCGGGTAGCGGGGCTGCCGGCAATATCACATTCATCATCAAGACCATTGGCATTGCAATCAATGGTGTCGCGGTTGTAGTTGAGTGTCACAGTGAGTGTGGCAGCGGAACAACCGGCACTCGTGGCGTTCAGGGACGGCTCGATTCGAACTTCAAGTTCGCCGTCGGTGGTGAGTTTGAGGAATTGCGCAGGTGGAATGGTGAATGTGGCGGTACTGAGTGATGCAGCGCAGTTGGTTGCACCTGACCCTGAACCGAAGATGTTTGTAGCGAGAGTGACGCCATCAATCTTCAGTGAGAGGAACCTGGTTGCGGTGCCGAGATTTCCGCGAGCGTTGACGGTGATCGTTGCGCCGTTCGATGATGTTTGAATACCTGTCGCAGTCCATGAACGGGGATTTGCGAAGGAGAATGGTGCGAGTTCGGTGCTCACGGGTGCGTTGACGCCGGCGATGCATTGGAGTGCGGTGGTGTGGATGCCGCCCCCCGCGACACTTGAGCATGGTCCGAGATCCGCGGGCGGGTTGCACTCGCCGTAAGAGTTGCCTCCCCAGCACCGGACGCTGCCATCGCTTCGGAGTGCGATGGTGTGGGTATAGCCCCCCGCGACACTTGAGCATGGTCCGAGATCCGCGGGCGGGTTGCACTCACCGTTGCCGTTGTATCCCCAGCATCGGACGCCACCATTGCTTCGGAGTGCGACGGTATGGCGCCAGCCCCCTGCGATGCTTGAGCATGGACCGAGATCCGCGGGTGTGTAGCACTGACCGTAGTTATTGTTTCCCCAGCATCCGACGCCGCCATCATTTCGGAGTGCGATGGTGTGGAAGTAGCCCCCCGCGACGCTTGAGCACGTACCGATATTCGCGGGCGTGTTGCACTGACCGTCGTCATTGCGTCCCCAGCACCGGACGCTGCCATCGCTTCGGAGTGCGATGGTGTGGAAGTAGCCCCCTGCGACGCTTGAGCATGGACCAAGATCGGCGGGCGTATCGCACTGGCCGTAGTTGTTGAATCCCCAAGCCGCGACGGATCCATTGGCTTTAACCGCCACGGTGTGGTAGACGCCCCCCGCGATACTTGAGCATGGACCGAGGTCGCCTGGCGTATTACATTGGCCTTGGTCGTTGTTTCCCCAGCACCGGACGCCGCCATCGCTTCGGAGTGCGATGGTGTGGACGAAGCCCCCCGCGACGCTTGAACACCGACCGACATCGGCGGGCGTGTCGCACTCGCCATAGCCGTTGTATCCCCAGCACCGGACGATGACTCCAGCGTGAGCGTTTTGCACCAACAAGCCTGCGCTGGTCCCCGCAAGAAACGCAGCCACTAGCCCTGACTTCGAGAGGAGTGCATAAGGCTGCCCGGTGTGTTTCGATCTGTCCATAAGTACCAAAGGTACTACGGTTGGCGCGCGAAGCCAACAACAATCCCGGACCCAACCGGGTTCCTGCTGATTTATTTACTGCGGAGGCTGGGATCAACGCAGTTACGAGCGGGGGAGGTTTACGAACGGTTCTTGAGCCGTGAGTGGACTTCCACTCGAATCACGGACGCCCACAGCCGCTGGAATAAATCGCACCCAAAGTCCGCCAAAGCACACTTCGCACGTGCGCCGCAAAACATGCTGCCACGGAGGTGTTGGAATAAACCCCACTCGAGGCAGGCCGCCAGTCCGGTTGACTCATCTACACGGTTCACAGTCTGCGCCCGAGTAGGGCACCGATTCCGCCCCCGCGCCATTGCGCTCGACCGAGCCACCACCACACCCCCTCCAACCATCCCCACCAAAGCGGGCAAAGGGATTCGAACCCTCGACATTCAGCTTGGGAAGCTGACGCTCTACCAACTGAGCTATGCCCGCGAACTTTGCTCAGTCTATCAATGGGACTCATGCTGCTGGTTACACACTGTC
>JBILYM010000108.1:0-7067 GCA_044377725.1 Phycisphaerales bacterium | reverse complement strand
TGGCGCTTACGCCAGTTGTTCAGGGCGTTGCGCTTGACGTTCTGACGGACGCGTTTCTTTGCTGACTCAGTATTCGGCACAGGGGGTTCCTTGGACAGTTACGAATCGGGCAGTATGCCAAGAATTGCCCATTCACGCAACCCATCCCCCGACTGCCAATAAGTACAGGGCGCCCCCGCTTCGGGAAGCGCCCCCCGGAGCCCTGAATCGATGGCCCTTGGCACGATGTTGGTCCAATCTGGTGTTTTGGCCGCCGAACGCCTCGCTGAGGCGGTTCGGGAGCAACTGCGTAGCGGCGATCGACTGGACCAAGTCCTCATCCGACTGGGGTTCGTACACCGCTCCGACCTGCTGCGCACGTTCTCGGAACGCTTGCACCTTCCCATCATCGATCTGACCGAAGCAGTCCCCGACGCAGCCACGTTGCGACTGCTTCCCCCAAAGGTGATCTTCAAACTGCGTTGCGCGCCCGTCTCACGCGCCAACGGAACGCTGCGTATCGCTACCAGCGATCCAACTGACCTAGCAAGCTTTGATGAACTTCGCATCGTCACTGGTCACGCCATTGAATTGGTGCTTGCCGATGAAGAAGATCTACAGAAGTACATTCGGCAACACTACGGCGTTGCAGGCGACACGCTGGACGCGCTCGGCGGAGGACACAGCGGCGCTGAACTTGAACACGCCAGCCTTGATACCGATGAGACAGCGCAAGCACAAGAAGCCAGCGTGGTGCGGCTAGTCAATGATCTCCTAGTTGAAGCCGTGCGCGAACGCGCCACTGATGTTCACATCGAGCCATATGAACAAGACCTCGCGATCCGCTACCGCATCGACGGCGTACTGGTTGATGCTGGCGTTCCGCCCACGGTGCGTCGATTCCGCAACGCCATCGTCAGTCGCTTGAAGATCATGGCGAACCTGAACATCGCCGAGAAGCGTCGACCACAAGACGGCCGAATCTCCCTACGAATCAAGGGTCAAGAGCATGACTTGCGCGTCTCCGTCATTCCCATGCTTTTTGGCGAAGGCGTGGTGTTGCGCATCCTTTCCAAGAGCGCTGTGCTCACTGGACTCAGCGATCTTGGCATGCCAACCGGCATTGAAACTCGTTGGAACGCGCTGATTGAACGTCCACACGGAATCATGCTGGTGACTGGCCCCACCGGAAGTGGAAAGTCCACCACGTTGTATGCATCGCTGCGCCGCATTGTCACGCCGGAAGTAAAAGCCATCACTGTGGAAGATCCGGTGGAGTACCACGTTGCTGGCGTCAATCAAATTCAGGTGAGCCATCAGGTGGGTCTGGACTTTGCCGCCGGTCTGCGCGCCATCTTGCGTCACGATCCAGACGTGGTGATGATTGGCGAAATCCGCGACAAGGAAACCGCCGACGCCGCCGTGCAAGCCTCGCTCACTGGACACTTGGTGTTCAGCACGCTGCACACCAACGACAGTGCCGGCGCGGCCACGCGACTGCTTGATATGGGCGTGGAGCCCTTCTTGGTGGCAAGCACGGTGGAAGGCATTCTGGCGCAGCGTTTGGTGCGTCGCGTGTGCATTCACTGCGTGGAGCGCATCACTCCCAAACACGCAGATCTGCCGCCCGACTTTGGAGCGGTGCCGCCGGAGGGCATTCCGCGTGCCGTCGGGTGCCGAGAATGCCGGGGAACCGGCTACCGCGGCCGGGTGGGTATTTATGAACTCCTGACCACCACCGAAGCCACCCGGGAACTGGTGATGACCCGGGCCAGCAGCGGAAGAATTGTGGAATCCGCCCTGCGATCTGGTGATCTTGCACTCCTGCGGGTGGACGCCCTGGAAAAAGTCCGGGCTGGGTTAACCACCCTTGACGAAGCTCTTCAGACCACGCGGGCCTAAATTTCCCGCCGCAATGTCCACACTGCAACTCCGCGAGCGCAACTCCCGCGCCGTTCGCCCCGTACTCATCACTTGACGCGGAGCCCCGGTTTCCGGACACTGCGCGTTCTCAAGGGTTTCGGTCGACGCCGCGCCCATAGTGATGTTCACCTGCCACGGCCTGTTGGAGGTTCGTAAGACATGAATCAGCGCACGACCGGCCTCGTTGTCGGCCTCGTCATCTTCGTCATTCTGACCGTTGGCCTCTTGGCCTCGACCATCTACTTCAACATCGAAATGAACGATGCGAAGGTGAAGGAGAGGGAGTCGACGGCAACCGCCAAGGCCGCCCAGTTGAAGGAAGGCAAGAGCAAGACTGCCTACAGCGCGCTCACCAGCTTTGTCACTGGCGATCCAAGCCAGTCCGCTGACAGCCCGGTGGAAGACATCAAGAAGTCCCTCGGCGCCGAAGGCGTGACCAGCCTGAAAATTGAGCTGGAGACGCTGCGCAGCCGCACCGAGCAACTCAGCCAAGACAATGCCAACCTGAAGAAGCAGATGGCTGCTTCCCAGTCCGACGCCACCGCATCACGCGACGAAGCCAAGAAGGCCACTGAAGGTGCACAAGAAGCCAGCAAGCGCGTTGAAGGCGACATCGCCACGTACCGCACCGCCAGCCAGAAGTACGGCGACGACGTGAAGAACACAGTTGCCACCGTCAAGAAAGTCCAGGACGACATGGACCAGCGCCATCGCAATGAGATGGCTGACCTGCAGGGTCAGATCGACAACGTCTCCAGTTCACGTGCGGAACTCTCTACCAAGGTTGAAGAACTGCAGAAGACCGTTGACCAGTACCGCGTCAAGCCCGAGAACGCCGCTTCGCTTGCGGACGGCCGCGTGATTGATGTCACCGGTCAGAACGGTGAGATCTTCATCTCCATCGGCTCCAAGCAGCGCGTGCAGCCTGGCATGACCTTTGATGTGTACGACAGTGCCAGCGCCATTCAATACAACCCAAGTACCGGCGACCTGATCCCCGGCAAGGCACGCGTGCAGGTACTCAAGGTGGAAGAGAACACCTCGACCGCGCGCGTGATTCCTGAGAACACCCGCTACGCGCCACGCCCGCGCCCCATCGTCAAGGACGATGTGATTGCCAACGTCATCTTTAGCCCCGACTACCGCTACAAGTTCCTGGTGCACGGCAAGTTTGACATCGACAACGATGGCAATGCCACCGCTGCTGAGGCCGAGTTTGTGCGCGGCCGCATCAAGTCATGGGGCGGCGATGTTGTTGAAGGCGACACCCTGCGCGGCGACCTTGACTTCATCGTCATGGGCGTGCAGCCACTCCAGCCGCTTGAACTTCCATCCGACGCCGACGAGGGTCAATACACCTCGCACTTCGACCAGAAGAAGGCGTTCGAGACGTACCAGACGCTCTTCAACGAAGCGCAGACCGCGCGCGTTCCGGTGCTCAACTGGAACCGCATGCAAGTTCTGACCAACGAGGGGCGCTGACCGCGCGCTATGGCCAAAGCCCGGCGCAAACGCACGGGGCCAGTCCAGGTAGGCATCTATCTGCTGCAGTACTTGGCAGCGCGATCGTTCGCGTGGCTATTTGGTGTCTTTCCTCCTGAGCAGAATCTGCGCACCGCTGAGACGGTGGCGAACATCTGGGCGCGGTTCAATCCCGAACGCCTCGCACGTGCCACCGACAATGTGCGTCGCGCGTTTCCCAACTTGTCTCACGAAGAGTGCGTGGCGCTTGCCAAAGCCAGCGTGCGCTACATGTTCCGCACCTACATGGTTGATGCGTTTCAATTGCCACGCGTGGTGACTGAAGAATCCTGGCAGCGCCATGTTGACCTGAGTAACGCGCGGCCCGGCACCAAGCTAATGGTTGGCGAACGTCCCGCCATCTTCCTGGGACCGCATGCTGGCAATTGGGAATTGCTGGGGTTCTTTCCTACACTGATGGGATTTCGGATGCACGCCTTGGCACGCCCGCTCGACAATCCGTTCATCTGGCAATGGGCCACCGGATTACGCGAGAACCGGGGGATGAAGATCATCACCAAGTTCGGAGCCACGGAAGAGCTGCAGGCCATTATTCACAATGGTGGCCGAATTGCCTTCATTGCCGACCAGAGTGCAGGGCCTGATGGAATCTTTGTGCCTTACTTTGGGCAGATGGCCAGTGCCTACAAGTCGATCGCGCTGCTTGCCATGCGCTACGACCTGCCCGTGGCGGTGGGCGTGGCACTGCGTACCGGCAACGGTTTCAACTTCCAAATCCACACCGTTGACATCATTCAACCAGAAGACTGGCGTGACCATGAAGACCCGGTCTTCTATATCACTGCGCGCTATACGCATGCCATGGAGCGCGCCATCATGCGCGCGCCTGACCAGTACCTGTGGATTCATCGCCGCTGGCGCAGTCGCCCCAAGTGGGAACGTGATGGCAAGCCGCTTCCGGAACGAATCAAGACAAAGTTGCGCACCTTGCCCTGGATGGACGAGGCCATGATCGAACGTATCAGTGCCGACACGGATCAACGGGTGAAGGAACGATCGAGCGGTGCAGCATGAGTAGCAACACTTCACAATCCACACCGCTGCCGGTGGCACGTTTAGAAGGAATCCGGCTCTTGGTGGTGGATGATGATCCGGACATTCGAGCCGCCATGTGTATTGCCCTGCGCGCAGAGAAGGCGGTCATTGATGAGGTGGCGGATGGAAGCATGGCGCTGCATCACCTGCTGTCGGCTCGCCCGGACGCGGCGGTGCTTGATTTAATGCTTCCGGGTCAGTCTGGATTTACCGTCCTGGAGCGCTGTCGTGCCCTGCTGCCGCCGGTGCCGGTGGTGATGGTCACCGCCAATCAGGGCCGGCGCCACGCGGCATTTGCAGAATCGTTGGGCGCTTCGGCCTATTTGGTCAAACCGGTGCCACTCAGTCGTCTGGTGGATGCCGTCTGTCGCGCACTTGGGCGCTGACCTGACAGGGAGCGGTGATTGCGCTATCTTCTCCCCTCCTCCATGTCTCGTCGCCAATTTGTCATCCTCAGCAGAGAGCCAGCCACAAGCGGCGATATGCCCGCGCTCGGCTCGCGTTCGGAGGTGACCGCTGGCCTGGCACATTGCAATACCGGACCAGAGACGGCCGGCGGCGACACCCTGTACGGACCCGGCTTAGAGTTGCAATTGCCACTCAATCAAGATCCGGTTCGGCAGATGGTGTTGACCATTTCCGATGACGACATCGCCTGGATCATGATCATGCGCATCGCCCGGGAATTTGGTTGGAAGATCCTGGACACCGAGAGCGGTCGCGAGTTTCAAGCCTAAGGCTATTCACTCCGAATCATCGGGACACACAAACGCGCCCACTCGGGCGCGCTCGTTTCAATCTAATACTTCAGCGTCAATGTTCGCCTGCTCACCAGCAAGGCGCTTCTCCACATAGCGGCGCACCCAGTTCTCCCAGGTCTTTCCTGCGGCGGTGTCCTTACCAGTGAACTCCAAGCGTGCAATCTGCTGGTAGGGGATGGATCGCTTCTCGCCGCCGCCGGCTTCCATGACCCGCACGAACGAATCCGCAATCGTGGCGCCGATGCGTCGATCAAAGATGTAGCACTCCACGCGGGCACCGTCGGTGAGCGTCAGCGTGATGTCGCCGCGATACTCAAAGGCTTCATCGAACGCACGCTTGCGCTCGGACTCCGGAACGGCAGCCAGGTCAATGGCTGCACCTTGGGCAAACGGGTGCGCGGCGGAGTGGCCGTTATCTGCTGTAGCTGTCACTGAATGTCTTTCGGATGAGTGCGAGCGACGGTGCGGCTGGCCGCACGGGCGGACTCCGCGGCGGCACACAGGTGCTCGTCAAGCTCACGAATCAGGGTTCGAGTCTGGTCGATGGCGGATTCAAGGGAGGTCTTCCCAACCACGTGGCGCATCGGATCCAAGCGCTTGGCGGTCTCAAGCCGAAGGTCAAGCGACTTGCTCTCGGCTTCAAGGGTTTCCAGGAGGGCGCACGCCTGCCGGAGAGCCACCAAACGGACGTCATCGGGAGCGATGACGCCCAGTGCGGCGGTCCCGGAGAGCCGGAGTTCGGCTGAGGAGGGATACACAACCTCGGCTGCAGGGCAAGCCGGGGCGGCATCACGGAGAGAAGGTCGAGTCGGGGTGGCGAAATCCATGCGAGAAGAACCACAGGCGGGAGCCGCAACAAGCGCGGCTGGGGGCGAGCCACCGTCCGTGGCGGCTCATCGAAAGTTAATCATACCCATCCTCGGCAGGAACATGTCCCTGAAACGACCCGATAACATTCGCAAATCATGAAGTACCTCGTTACAGGCGCTGCTGGCTACATCGGATCGCACACTGTGCGTGAATTACTTGCTCGTGGCGCCACCCGCGTGGTGGCCGTGGACTCACTGGCGCGCGGTCATCAGGGTGCCATCGATGCCCTGAGCACCGTTGCCCAGGGTCGCTTGCGCTTTGCAAAACTCGATCTGCGCGAACGCGCCCCGCTTGCCGCGCTGCTTGCCGAGGAGCGCCCCGATGCAGTGCTGCACTTTGCGGCCTACACGCTGGTTGGTGAGTCGGTGGCGCAACCCGCCATGTACTGGAGCTGCGGCGTTGGCGGCACCAGCAGCCTGCTTGAAGCCATGCGAGCCGCCGGCACCGAACGAATGGTCTTCTCCTCCACTGCTGCCACCTATGGAGCACCGGAGCAGATGCCCATCTCGGAGACGACACCGCAGCGACCCGTGAACCCCTACGGCGCCAGCAAACTGGCCTGCGAATGCATGATCCGCGAGGAAGTGGAAGCTGCACGCAAAGATGGCCGCGCGTTTGGGGCAACCATGCTTCGTTACTTCAATGTGGCAGGTTCTGCATCAGACGGATTGCTTGGCGAAGATCATGACCCGGAGACGCACTTGGTTCCGTCTGTACTGCAAGCGGCCATTGGTTTGCGCCCAGCACTGCAACTCTTTGGAACAGACTATCCAACGCCTGACGGCACATGCATCCGCGACTACGTGCACGTTGAAGACTTGGCATGCGCTCACGTGGATGCACTGCACGCACTCAAGTCACACGCATGCGAGGCGTACAACGTTGGCATTGGTCATGGCTTCAGCGTGCGCGAAGTGTTTGCTGAATGCGAACGCGTTGTCGGCCGCGCTATTCCAG
>JBILYM010000107.1:0-7072 GCA_044377725.1 Phycisphaerales bacterium | reverse complement strand
GTAGGCCATCATGGTGATGGCTCCGGTGGTGGCAAGCAGCCAATTGAGATCTTCAGCGCTGTCGTATCCAGCGCGTGGTTTCCAGTCGGTACTGTCGCCTTGCGCACGCGCCATGTCCGCGGCGCGCAGATCGCCCAGGCGCTTGACGAATCCCAAGAACAGCGTGAGTGCAAAGACCACCACCACCAGCCACGTCGACACTGCAATGCCAAGCGCCAACGCTCCAGCAATGGCGCGCAGGACAAATCCACTGGCCACCGTCAACACATCAACCAGCCGTACCCGCTTCAACTTCGCGTTGTATGCCACCTGCAGAACGATGTACGTACCAATCACTGCCAACACGGCGGGCCGCACGCACCATGCCACTGCAATGGAACCAACGATGAGCGCAACACCCATGGAGGTTGCAAACTGCGGGGTGACCGCGCCCGATGCCACCGGCCGACGACGTTTGGTTGGATGCTTGCGATCCTCTTCAAAGTCCAGCGCATCGTTCACTGCATAGAAGCCGCTACCCGCCATGGAGAACGCAATCACGGTGAGCGCCACGTTCCACAGTTGCTCCGCGATCTGTTCTGGCTGCGCACCACGCCCTTCGCCAGCGAGCCAAAAGACAAGTGGGACCAGAACGAAGACGTTCTTGGCCCAGTCGCCGGGTCGGAGGAGACGGAGGGGGGCGGGAAGCATGCACCATCAGTATCGGAATCTGCGGTCGCTTTCATTCCCAAACTTCCCCAGGAAGCGGCGAGAAGGCATGGAAACTCATAAATATGCCCGTTGCCGGACCGAAAATCTCCGTCAGCGCAGGCGGCCGGGGTCATTCCAACGACCAATTCCGGCCCCTACACCAGTCGCGCCAGCACCGTATTGGCCACCATCATGCCCGCGGCAGTGAAACGCAGCGAACCTCCCGCGTGCTCCATCATGCCCTCAGCAACCGCTTGCGCAATGGCGCTCGTTCGCTCAGAGCCGCGTTCGCCAAGCTGCAGAATCTCCGCAAGTTCAACTTCAGAAATGCCAGCGTGCAGGCGCAAACCCATCATCAGCCGTTCGCCGGCGCGCATGTCGGGCGTCACTCGCTCCACATCAACGGCGGGGCTGGTGCCTTTGGCGGCAAGCCAATCACCCAAGCGCGGAACATTCTTCCAGCGCACACCTTGGGCATGACCCGATGCGCTGGGACCAATGGCAAGCCAATCGCGATTGCGCCAATACAGCAGGTTGTGCCGACACTCTTCGGCGTGCGGATCGCCGTTCCGAATCCGCCCCCAGTTGCTGACCTCGTAATGCGCAAAGCCAGCATCGCGCAAGACGGCGGCGGCGCGCTCCAGCATGGAGGCCTCAAGGCCATCATCGCACGGCTCAAATTCACCGCGCTCCATGCGCACGGTCATCGCCGTGTTTGCCTCGTACGTCAGACCGTAGCAACTGAGATGATCGGTTCCCAATGCCAGTGCCTGACGCAGGTCTGATTCCCACTCAGTAAGTGTGCCCCCGGGAATACCAAAGATCAGATCCACGTTGATGCGTTCGATACCAGCGGCGCGCAGAAATCCAATGGCGCGCGCAACGCTTGCGGGGTCATGCCAACGCTCCAATGTCTTCAAGTGGCGTTCGTTGAAACTCTGTGCGCCCAGAGAGACGCGATTCACGCCACTCTCAACAAGTGCGCACGCCACTTCAGCAGTGACGGTCTCCGGATTCGCTTCCACAGTCCATTCCGCACCGGGCGCCAGCGGCAGTCGAGCACGGATGGAGCCCAGAACCGCGCGCAATACTGGGGGACGCAACAGCGTGGGTGTTCCACCACCAACGAACACCGTGTGCAGCGGAGCGTGCACCCAAGTAGCCATGGCTGCCAATTCCTGATCGGCACGTGCGGCGTAGGCCTCCTGGCGATCTTGGGTATCAACAAAGCTATAAAAGTCGCAGTAATGGCACTTATGGAAACAAAACGGAACGTGCACATAGGCGCCCGCAAACTGCGGCGTGATGCCAGCAAGGGCCTGATCCACACGCATGGCGTATGCGTCGGGCGAACCCTGCCCGGCGATGGTGAGCGCGGTGGCCATAGCGCGCAATCGTAGGAACAACCCTCGCGCGGTGCGCTACCATTCCCCGCTTCGCGGCAAACGCCGCACCTTCGCACCGGAGCCCCGCCCGTGACCACTGGACACCGCGTTAATCGAACTGCCCATACCGCCGTTGTTGGACTTCAGTGGGGGGACGAAGGCAAAGGAAAGATCGTTGATCTGCTCACCTCTGAGCATGATGTGATCGTGCGCTACAACGGCGGAGCCAATGCTGGCCACACCGTGCAGGTGGGCGATGAGCGCTACGCGCTGCACCTCATTCCTTCCGGCATTCTGTACGGCGACAAAACCTGCGTCATCGGTAACGGCGTGGTGGTTGATCCGGAGAAACTCCTGCAAGAGATTGATGCACTCCGCACGCGCGGCATTCGCGTTGGTAACAACCTGCGCATCAGTGACCGAGCCCACGTAGTCATGCCCTATCACAAGGAGCAAGATGCAGCGCTGGAGGAGTACCTCAGTTCCAAGACCGCGCATGCGCAAGGAAACCTCTCCATCGGCACCACACGCCGCGGCATTGGCCCAGCGTATGCAGACAAGATTCGACGCTCGACCGCCATTCGCGTTGGCGATCTGCTTGACCCCGCCTACTTACGCAGCCGCCTGCATGTGATTTGCACCCTGCGCACTGCGGAACTTGAGGCACTCGGCGTGCACACTGCGCCACTTGACCCGGACGCGTTGGCTACCAAGTACGCCGAGTTTGGCGAACGACTGCGACCACACGTGGATGACTCCGTGTACGCACTTCATGACGCCATGGGCGCCGGCAAGCGCATTCTGTTTGAAGGCGCCAATGCCAGCCTCTTGGATATTGATCACGGAACATTCCCATACGTGACCAGTAGTAACTGCTCAACATTGGGTATTCCCTCCGGTACCGGCGTTCCCGGTAGCGCCATAGGCCGCGTATTGGGAATCATGAAGGCGTACAGCACCCGCGTTGGCGCGGGACCGTTTCCCACCGAGCTTGACAACGA
The DNA here is from genome assembly GCA_044377725.1 of Phycisphaerales bacterium. GTDB lineage: Bacteria > Planctomycetota > Phycisphaerae > Phycisphaerales > SM1A02 > UBA966. Next base: position 3,996 of record JBILYM010000107.1, on the reverse strand, counting down.
TCTTGGGCACCGGATTCGCGAACGCGGCCGGGAATACGGCACCACCACTGGTCGACCGCGCCGCTGCGGATGGCTTGATTTGGTGGCAGTTCGTTACAGCGTCATGGTGTGTGGGGCCACTGGTATTGCTTGCACCCTGCTGGATGTCCTGTCCGGATTCGATGAAATCAAATTGTGCGTTGGCTATCAATTGCCAAACGGAACCACCACGGATCGTTTCATCCCCGATGCTCATCGACTGGAGGGTGTCACGCCCATCTATGAGACGATGCCGGGTTGGAGCGCAGAGATTCGTGATGCGTCCGACCGCACCACGCTGCCACAGGCGGCGCAGCGCTACCTGGCGCGCATTGAGGAAATCACCGGCGTGCCGGTGGAAGTAGTAAGCCTTGGACCGGAACGAACCCAAACGTTGGTGGACGGTCGGCGCGCCGTGGCGCTGGCCACCGCGTAAGCAATGCGCGTTCCCCGTCACATTGCAATCATCATGGACGGCAACGGACGCTGGGCAGCCGCGCGTGGGTTGCCGCGCATTGCCGGGCATCGCGAAGGTGCACGAAGAGTGCGCGCGATTGTTGAAGAGTGCGCTCGCATCGGCGTCGAAGCGCTCACGCTCTATTCATTTTCCAGTGAGAATTGGAAGCGACCAGAAGACGAAGTCTCGGCGCTCATGGAGTTAGCCAGGCATCAACTGCAACTGGAACGGCAGATGATGCTGGCAAACAACATTCGGTTCCGTCGCATTGGCCGCCGCGAGGGACTGTCCGCGGCGGTGCTCGCCGAGTTCGACCGCACCGAGGACGAGACCAGCAACTGCACCGGCATGACCCTGTGCCTAGCGATGAATTACGGTTCTCGGCAGGAAATGGTCGACGCCGTCCGCACCATCGCCCTTCGAGTCCGCCGTGGCGATCTTGACCCGGCGGCGATTGATGAATCGACCATGTCCGCGGCCCTGGAGACCCACGGACTGCCCGACCCGGACCTCTTGGTTCGGACCGCCGGGGAGCGCCGATTGTCCAATTTCCTGCTGTGGCAGGTGAGTTATGCGGAGATCTTCGTCACCGACGTGCTGTGGCCGGAGTTCAAGGTCCCGGAACTTCAAACGGCCCTTGCTGACTTTGCCGCTCGGCGGCGCACCTACGGGGGGTTGGACGGGGCGCGAGCGGGAGCAGCCACCTGAACTGCGGGGGTGGATCCGGCTGAGAATGTCTCGAATCTGGGGGATTTACCGGGGATTCTGGGGGTCGAGTTGCGTATACCCTGAAGGTCCGCAATGCCATCACATCGCTTCGCACTCCCGTCCTGCCTGCTCGCCATCTTGATGGTGGTTGCTGGCATGGCAGCGCGCCCGGCGGCAGCCCAGTGCAACGATCCATCCGCCGTATGCACCACCGCTGGCAACTCCACGTGGCTGGGTGACTTAAACGCGGACAACTTGGTCAATCAGACTGACATTGACGTGTGGTCAAGTTGCATGCTCGGTCAACCGGTGTACTGCATCACTGGCGACTTCAACTTTGACGGTGCTATCGACGATGTTGACCGTAACTACCTCGGGCAGCTGGTTGCCATGGCATCCAACGGGGCCATCGGCAAACTCCCTCGGGTCACCCTGTCTGAACTGCGCGTTCGCAAGCCGAACACCCAGACCGACCCCACCATTCCGCAGTCACGCTACGTGGAGATCCGTGTTCCGACGTCCGCAGTTGGTGTTGTCAGCGCACCAACGGTGAATGGGGTGGTTGGTGCGGATCCCAACATGCGAGCCTTTCAGGACGGTTGGTTCTACGTCAAAGTAGCGCGCTCCAACAACAGTTCCGGCACGAACCAAGTGAGTGGAACCATCGCGGTGGTGGAACCACTGACTGGAATGGCATGGGTGTCCAATCCGCTCAACACCGCCTCCCGTGGCTTGGGGCTGCTAGCGGATTCATCGTTCACCGGTGATGTACTCGCCGACGTACCACCCGCACTGGTGCCCTACATCTTCTATGGCAGCACATCGCTCGCGTTCCCAACCGGCCCTGCAGCCAACGGAAGCGTATTTCCTGCTGAATCGGCGACCAATGTCACCCATCTGATTGTCTTTCGCAATCCAAATCCCGCCAACACCCGCGCGTACCCCACCGTTGGCCAGCGCGTCAATGTGCCCTCCACGGTTGATATCGCACAGGTCTGCGAACTGGCGTGGAGCGTGCCCGGCACGGTGACGCTGCCACCGTGGGATGCGATTGTGGACGCGGTCACCATCGTTCGTGGCACCGATCAGAATATTTACGGATGCATCTTTGCTGACAACGGCAAGGCGTACATCGGACCAGTGGGCGATGCATCCGATTCGTTCGCGCCGCCACACATCTATCGATGCCGCAACGCCGGCAGCCTGACCAAGGGGCCAACGGCGATCACGACAACCAGCGACTCGCCGTTCGAACGCAATCCATCCTGCACCGCCAACGTGAGCGGATGCGGCGAACCGAATCAAGACGGAACCACCCGGAGTTGCTTTGAGACACAGACCGGACCGAGTTGCTCGGACGCCGACTGCTGCAACGCCGTATGCAGTATTGACCCCGGTTGCTGCAACGTGGCGTGGGACCAGTCCTGCGTGGATCAAGCAGCCGTTACGTGCAAGACATGCGGAAGCACCACGGCCAGTTGCTACGCAACGCACTCGACCCCCTCCTGCAGCGATGCAAGTTGCTGCGAACGAGTCTGCGCGATCGACCCATCGTGCTGCAATTCCGCCTGGGACGCTGACTGCGTCACACTTGCCACCACCAATTGCCTAGCGTGCGGAGCTGTAGGAAGCGGTGCCTGCGACACGGTGCACACCCTGCCCTATTGCGAGGATTCCACATGCTGCACCACCGTTTGCGGTCTGAATCCCTACTGCTGCACCACCGGTTGGGATCAAAGTTGCGTTGATACGCAAGCGGTTTCCTGCCAAGGCTGCGGCTCGCTGAACACCGGCCCGTGCTGCATTGCGCATGCAACCCCGTACTGCAGCAACAGTCTGTGCTGCGGAGCAGTGTGCGCGCTCGACCCGTTCTGCTGCACGTCCTCCTGGGATATTAGTTGCACACAGGTTGCTTTGGTCACTCCAAGTTGCAGCAGCGAGAGTTGCGCATGCGGCGGTGATCTTGACGCCGGGCGTGAATCAAGTTGCTTCGTAGTCCACGCGCGCATCGGCTGTGCGGATTCGTTCTGCTGCCAAACGGTGTGCCAGCGCGATCCGTACTGCTGCTATGTCACTTGGGACGAATCGTGCGTTGAGATTGCCAATGACCTGTGCTCATCAGAGCCTGGCTGCCTCGATCCGGTCACTTCGCTGCCAGTGAATGGCAGTTGCTACATCGCACATCCAACGGCCGTGGGATGCGACAAGCCTGGCTGCTGCAGCCAAGTGTGCGCCGATCCAGATTTTGTTTACTGCTGCCAGATTGGGTGGGATGCCGCCTGTGCGCTACGGGCTGTTGAAATCTGCGACCAATGCGGCGATCCGCTCTCCGGGAGTTGCTACTCGCCGCACGCGTCACCAAACTGTGCGGACGGAGCCTGCTGCACGGCGGTGTGCCTGATCGATTCATTCTGCTGTTCCGATCAGTGGGATGACGTGTGCGTCTCCACCGCAGGCATCACCTGTGCCAATCCAGCCGATGTGTGTGGATCGAATGATGGTTCGCTGCGCAGCTGCTGGATTCCCAACTACACCCGTGGCTGCAGCGATGGTGCGTGCTGCGCCCTGGTGTGCGAGTCGATCGACCCCTACTGCTGCGAAGCGCGCTGGGACGCCGTGTGCGCACGCGAGGCAACGTTCATTTGCACCCCAACGTTTGTAGTCTCCATCGGACGCGAAGGTTGCCTGACCGCGCACGCGTCGGTCGGATGCGCCAATGCGGACTGCAGCCGAGCGGTATGCAGTGTTGATCCATCATGCTGCACCACGGCGTGGGATCAGGGATGCGTGCTCGTGGCAACGGCCGTCTGTCC
>JBILYM010000106.1:0-7121 GCA_044377725.1 Phycisphaerales bacterium | reverse complement strand
GCAATTCCTGAATTGAAAGCAATGGCGTCATCGACTGATGCATCCGCGCGTTGCGGCAGAATGGTGTTCCACCCGGCGCGGTCATCGGGGGCGGACTCCGGCGCCACCACCAGTCGGAAGTTGCGTGCACCTTCGTTGGTGCGAATCAGCCACTTGCCGGCGCAATGATCAACATAGTTGCGGACATCGGGTCGGCGCGGAAACACTACAGTTGCAGGAGCATCCGGACGATCAAGCGGCACCACGCGCAGTTCGTTGGTGTCGTAACCCTCCATGGTGATCAACAGATATTTATCGCTGCGGCTGGTGCTAATTTCCGTAAACAGCGTCTTGTCCGGTTCGTCATAGACGAGAGTGTCTGCTGCAGACGGTGTACCAAGGACATGGCGGTACACCGGTCCACTTTGCAACAACACCGGATCTTGCCGAATATAGAAGACGGATTTGCCGTCCGCAGCCCACTCCACCGACTCCAAGGTTCCTTCCATGTGATCCGGCAACATGGCACCCGTGCGAAGATCCTTGAAGCGAACGGTGTGTATGCGGCGGCCGGTGAGGTCCTGCGTCCACGCCAACATGTTGCCATCGGGACTGGCAGCCATCTTGGACACCCGAAAGTAATCCTCGCCTTTGGCCATCGCTGGTACATCAAGCAGCACTTCTGGCTGTACGGATTCATCTTGCGCCGCTGGGGTCCCGCGCCGGCGCATGTAGGTTGGATATTCGGCGCCGGTATCGAAACGCGTCCAATACCAGTAGCCGTGATCGAATGCCGGTACGGTGGAATCATCTTCCTTGATGCGTCCACGAATCTCTTTCACGAGCGTCTCCTGCAGCGGCACCAGCCGCGCCATCATGGCCTCGGTGTAGGCCTGTTCCGCGTTGAGATATGCCATGATGTCCGCGGGCTTCTTCTCAGAGTTGTCATTACGAAGCCAGTAGTACTCATCGGTTCGGTCACCAAAGGGGCTCTTGATGACGAACACTTCCTGGCGCGCCACCGGCGGCTGGAGTGCAGATGCTGCAGTCGGCTGGTGCATGGCGGCCGGAGGTTCTGCCGTATCACTCGACGCGCCCGGTTCCGAATTCACGGTCGTCGCCGAGGCCGTGCCACCCGCCCCGCCCGGCGTACATCCCGCAACGACCAGCGCACTCAGTGCGGCAGCAACAGGTACGGCTACATGACTCACGATGGCTCGAATGCGCATTCATAAAGCCTAGCGAATAGCGAACCGCCCCACATCCGGAGGGGATGCGGGGCGGTGGTTGGACTGCAAATGTTGCCGCGCTGCGAGACGCAGCAGGCGGACCATACCGAGTACTTATGCGCTGAAACTAGAGCCGCATCCACACGTGGTGCTGGCGTTTGGATTGGTGAAGACAAATCCGCGACCCATGATCTCATCCTTAAAGTCGATCGTGGTGCCGTTGAGGTACAGGAAGCTCTTTGGATCGCACACCACCCGCACTGTGAAGGTGCCGGCTTCTGCAACCGCAGTCGCTGTGCCACCATTGCCGCCTTCAACGCGACTGACGGTCTTGCCGTCATCGGCCGTGCGGTAGGTGAACTCCCACAGTTCATCGGAGTCCTTCTGCACTTCGGTCAGATCAAGGATGTAACTAAAGCCACTGCATCCACCGCCCTTGACGCCGATGCGGAGACGAATCTTGTCTGCATCGAGGCCTTGCTGATGAATGATGTTGCTGATTTCGCGGGCTGCCGAATCACTAATAATGACGGACATAATGAGCTCTTTCCGTAGGGTGCGTTGAAAGTATCAGTGGGTAGCGGCGTGGGTAGCGGAATCAGCCACCATGCCGTTCTTCTTGCGGTAATCAGCAATGGCCGCGCGGATGGAATCCTCGGCGAGCACGCTGCAGTGAATCTTCACTGGTGGGAGGCTGAGCTCCTCAACAATCTGCGTGTTCTTGATGGTGAGCGCCTCATCAACTGACTTGCCCTTGAGCCATTCAGTGGCCAGGCTGCTGGAGGCAATCGCGCTGCCGCAACCAAAGCACTTGAACTTGGCGTCTTCAATGACGCCCTGCTCGTTGACCTTGATATGCAACTGCATCACATCGCCACACTCCGGGGCGCCAACGATGCCAACGCCAACATCGGTGCGCTTGGCAACATCGGTGCTGGTGCCGAAACTACCGACGTTTCGTGGGTGCTGGAAGTGATCAACAACTTTGTCTGAGTAAGCCATGGTGAGGTCCTGTGCGCCGGCGCTGTGCCGGTCAAGTGCGTTCGGGTGAAGTGACTGCGCGGATTAGTGCGCTTGCCACTGAATCTTGGAAATGTCGACGCCTTCTTTATGAAGGTCAAACAGCGGGCTCATCAAGCGCAAGTGCTCAACGGCCGCAACGATCTGCTCAATTGCAAAGTCCACTTCTTCCTCAGTGGTCCAGCGACCAAGCGAAAGGCGTAATGATGAATGCGCCAATTCATCGCCGACTCCGAGCCCCTTGAGCACATAGCTCGGCTCAAGGCTCGCACTGGTGCAGGCGCTACCAGAACTGCAAGCGATGTCCTTCACGCCCATCATCAGGCTTTCGCCCTCAACAAACCCGAAGGAAATATTGGTGACGTGCGGAAGGCGCTTCTCCGCGTGACCGTTCACCTGAGTGACTTCAATGCGGCGCGAAAGTTCGGTTTCCAGCTTGCGGCGGAACTTCACGACGCGTTCGCGTTCGTGTTCCATCTCGTGCTGGCAGAGTTCGCAGGCCTTACCAAAGCCAACGATTCCGGTGACATTCAGCGTGCCAGAGCGCATGCCGCGCTCGTGTCCGCCTCCGTCAATGATTGCTTCCAAGCGAATGCGTGGCTTGCGACGCCGAACGAACAACGCGCCCACACCCTTTGGTCCATAGATCTTGTGGCCACTCCAACTGAGAAGGTCGATGTGATCTCGTTCCACATCAGTTGGCATCTTGCCAACCCACTGCGTGGCGTCAGTATGGAAGACGATTTCCTTGTCGTGGCACAACTTGCCGATCTGCGGGATCTCATTGATCACGCCGATCTCATTGTTGGCCCACATGATGCTGACCAAGATGGTGTCTGGACGAATGGCCGCAGCAACCATGTCGGCGGTAATCACGCCGTCAGTACCAGGCGCAAGGAAGGTGACCTCGAAGCCCTCGCGCTGCAGGCGCTTGCAGGGATCGAGCACTGCCTTGTGTTCATGGATCGCGGAGATGATGTGGCCGCGACCCGTCTGACCTGCTGGAGCCTTTGCGTAGATCTCCGCGGCGCCCTTGATGGCCAGGTTGTTGCTCTCGGTGGCGCCGGAGGTAAAGATGATTTCCTTGGGGTTGGCGCCGATCAGCGCGGCTGACTGCTCGCGGGCCAACTCGACGCCGTCCTCTGACTCCCAGCCGAACTTGTGGTTGCGGCTCGATGAGTTGCCGAATTTCTCGCTGAAGTACGGAAGCATGGCTTCCACCACGCGTGGGTCGCAGCGAGTGGTGGCGGCATGATCGAAATAAATGGGTAGTTTGAGTGCCATGGTGGTTTGCAAGGAATCCGGAGGAGCACAGGACCATCACGGCCTGCGGCAATTGAGATCCAGTCGCAATAACAGTCTAGGAGGGTGGGCAGCAATTGAAAAGCCTTCTCGGAGCGGATCTCTGTGAATTCTCGGAAATGTAGTCCGGAATTCCCAACCGGAAGTTCCGGCACTATGGTGGACACAGCAGATGCAGGTCCTCCACGCCCCAGAACAGCTTGCACCGTACTTTGGATGCGCATTGGTGCCCACCATGGGCGCCCTTCACGCTGGACATGGCGCCCTGATGCGGCGCATGTCGGGGCGAGGCATGCCCGTGCTGGCCACTGTGTTTGTCAATCCAACACAGTTTGCGCCGCGCGAGGACTTTGCAAAGTATCCGCGCACGCTTGAAGACGATGTGAAGCTCGCAGCGGAATGCGGTGCAGACGCTGTGTTTGCGCCAAGTGCAGAGACCATCTATCCGTTTGGACTTGATGCAGCGCGCGCCGAAGCCGCCGCATGGCTGCTCCCCGATGTTGCCAATCAGCCGCGCTTAGAGGATGCCAGTCGCCCCACGCACTTTGGTGGCGTGTGTCAAGTGGTGGCTCGACTCTTCGACCTCACGCAGCCGGCAATGGCGGTTTTTGGCGAGAAAGACTTTCAGCAACTGCGCGTCTTGGAAGATATGGCCGCCATGACGCGCGCAGCCGATGGGCGATGGGGTGCGCTGGTGATTGAAGCCGCACCCACCGTTCGTGAGCACGATGGTCTTGCCATGAGTAGCCGCAATCGTTATCTCCAGCCGGAGCAACGCGATCGGGCGCTGGCGCTGGTGCGCGCCTTGCAGCATGCAGCGGCGGCTCCCGACCCGCAGAGTGCCGAACGCATCATGCGAACCACGCTGGAAGCGCACGGGCTGACCGTGGATTACGCGGTGGTGCGCCATGCCTCCACCCTGCTGCCCGTGAATCATTGGAATGCCCCCACCCGCGCCCTGATTGCAGCGCGCATCGGCGATGTGCGGCTCATTGACAACATGGCCATGCCAATCCGGGGGCACTTGGGCGAACCCGCCGGACAGGGGTAGGATTCGGGTCATGACTCAGGCTTCGCTCTCGACCGCGCTGCTAGTGATGGTGACAACAATGCTCGTTGCCACTCCAGCAGCGATCGCGGCACCGCAGTATTCCAATCCGCGCCCCGGGAACACGCCACGGACGACGACCCCGCCGCCGAAGGACACGGACAGCGATGGCAAAGCAGACACTCCTGCCGTGCCAATCTCGGAGACTAAGTACTACGCGCAGCTCGACAAGGCAGACCGCGCGGCGCTGAAAGAACACGAAGGATGGATGATTCCCAAGCCCACCGCTGATCTGAAGTGGGTTGGTGGCGATGCAATGGATCGCGCTGCGTTCCGCGACAAGGTGACGGTGATTCAATCGGTGGGCGGAAAGAACAGCCCGCGCGCTGCGTTGGAGAAGGTCAAGCGTTCCCTACCTGAAGGCGTTCTGCTGCTTGGACTGCATACCCCGGACCATGCGGATCGCGCGGATGAGATCCTGGAAAAAGATTCACCGTGCCTGGTGGCGATTGATGCATCCGGCGATTGGTGCGACGCACTTGGTGTTTGGAAGAAGCCCGTCAACATCGTGATCGATAAGACCGGTGCGGTTCGCTACGTTGGACTCAGTGAAGCGGGCCTGACGGCCAAGCTGCCAGCGCTGCTTGCCGAGGAAGTTGATGAGAGCATTGAAGCGAAGGAGAAGCCAGACGCTATGGGAGCGGGTGCCACTGATGCGAAGCCAGCAGCTGAAGTGAAGTGGCCAGAGTTCTTAGCGCCGATTAATCGGGAGGTCGCCGGCGACATGCGCGGTAAAAAGATTCCTGGCTTCACGGTTGCCAAATGGCTTGGGCAGCGCCCCGATCCCGCAACCCGTCTGGTTGCCATTGACTTCTGGGCAACCTGGTGCCCTCCATGCCGAGCCGCCATTCCGCATGTCAATGAATTGACCGAAAAATACGGGCAAGACATACTGTTTGTGGGCATCAGTGATGAGAAGGATTCTGTGTTTACCGACGGGATGAAGAAGCAAAAACTCAAGCCTGCGGACTTCAAGTATCCGCTCGCTCTTGACCCTGCAGGAACACTGAAGGACAAGTTCTTTGCGATTAAGCGCATCCCTCACATGGCAATCTTCTCAGCGGATGGAATCGTCCGTTGGCAGGGCAACCCTATGTCATTGCAGACAGAAGACATCGACAAGTTGATTGCTGCCAACCGAGCCAATACGAAGCCATCCACCGCAACCGGCGCGACCGGTGGCCGTGGCTGGGCGGGTGCGGCAACGACTCAGAAGTCTCGGTGAACGATGGCCAGCGCTGCAGCGTCCAGCGCATCACGGGCTGCGCCGGCTGGCACCTGCGCTAGTTCTGCGCGGGCTGTTGCAACCATCGCCTCGGCGCGATGACGCGCATCAACAAGCGCTCCGCCCGCGGTGAGTTCCGCCATCAACGCACTGCCATCACGCGCGCGGATCGCGGCGATGGTTCGCTCACGACTCACCCCGGTGCAGCGTGCCAGATGAATGATCACCGGAAGCGTCAGCTTGCCCTTCTCCAGGTCGCGCCCCAGGCTCTTGCCCACCACATCCTCGCGCCCTTCCAGATCCAAGAGGTCATCTTGCACTTGGAATGCCACGCCAATTCCTTCGCCAAATCGACGGAGCGCCGCCACAGAATCTTCTGGCGCACCGGATAGTCGCGCGCCCAATTCGCAACACGCGCCGATGAGGACCGCAGTCTTGCGACGCACAATCTCAAAGTACGTGCGTTCATCAAGCGACAAATCCTCGCGGTGACTGAGTTGCACCAATTCACCCTCACACAGCGTGTTGGTGACTTCACCAAGACGCAGGTTCAGGGCAGGATCGCCAGCGCGGCTGCACAGGTGAAATGCGTTGGAAATCAGGTAATCACCAAGCATCACCGCCACTTCGTTGCCGCGCAGATGATTGACAGTGCTGCCCTTGCGGCGCACTTCCGCTTCATCAAGCACATCGTCATGCACCAACGTGGCCATGTGAATCATTTCACAGGTGGCAGCAATGATCACGTGTCGCTCACCCACGTCGCCGAACGCTTGTCCGGATAGGAACACCATGGTGGGACGGAGCATCTTGCCGCGGTAGCGCTCCACGTGCCGACACAAGGTGTTCACCGGAGGAAGGTCGCTGGATAATTGTCGCTCGAAAGCCTTGCTCACTTCTGCCAAGAGCGGTGCAAGTGATGCAATGCCGAGGCCTTCGCTGTTGGTGGAAATTGGCATAGCGACACTCGTTCCTTTGCGATGAACTCAGCGAGCGGAACGCCGCGCCGGGCGCTTGGCTGCTGACTTGGATGTGGCAGTCACCTTCTGCTTGCCAGACACTGGCTTCTCCGCCACGATGTACGCAATCCAGCCACCGCAGGCTTCGCCAACGGTCTTGCGGCGGAACACCCCGTCGCCTTCGCCGGTCTTCTTCACGGTGCCTTCCCAATACACGGCTGGGCGCACAAAGCCCGCTTCGATCAGGGTTTCTTGGATTTCCGCCAACGTCCACAGGCGCCAGTCATAGGTGAATGCCT